>JAGVOR010000196.1 GCA_020052635.1 Candidatus Omnitrophota bacterium | reverse complement strand
TTCTGGGCAAAGATAAAAAGATAAAAAAATCCGGATAGATTTAAATCAAACCGGATTTTTTTACGTCGAACGTTTCAACATTCGAATATCAAAATTAAATTACCCCAAGAAATGTAAGTAATTTAATTTTACATCGAGCGTTACCAATATACACTTTACAAGCGCCTGATTCAGGCTTAGCTCGATGTAGCCAACCGTAACATCTAGGCCTAGTTCGACGAAAGTTTGGTTAGTGGGGACATTTTTATGGCCTCGGGGTCCTGCCACTGCGGCACCCTGCCGTGCTCACTTGCGTTGCGCGCGTCAGGGGACCCGCCTACGTGTCACCCCTCGGCCAATAAAAGATCGTCACCCGGTGGCGGGATGTCTACTTTACCCAAAATAAGGGGGTAGTGATGGGGTGGTCGGGGAAAGTTATAACATAGATTAAATTTAGCCCTTGCTAGAAATGGCGAGGGTTTTTGTTTTATCGGAAGGATATTTTCTTAATGGAATTAACTTTTAACAAACAGATTGCTCGGCCATATAATAGTAATTCACAAAAGATTAGAGTTATGGCTGAAGATTGGGTAAGTCGTGAGATTTTTTGTCCGGCTTGCGGTAGTGACATTAAGAATTATGAAAATAATAGACCCGTTGCTGATTTTTTTTGTTTAGATTGCAAGGAAGAATTCGAGCTAAAAAGCAAGAAAGGTACTATTGGTAATAAAATTGTAGATGGGGCATATAGAACGATGATTGAGCGATTGCAAAGTAATAATAATCCTAACTTCTTTCTTTTAAATTATAGTTTGCGAAGTTTTGAGGCGATAAATTTTTTCGTGATACCAAAGCATTTTTTCGTACCACAGATAATCGAGAGAAGAAAGCCTCTCGCTTTATCGGCAAGAAGAGCAGGTTGGGCTGGTTGTAATATTTCTCTCCAAAATATCCCGCTAACCGGAAGAATTTATTACGTTAAAGATAAACAAATTAAACCAAAAAGTAAAATCATAAGTGATTGGGAAAGGACCTTATTTTTAAGAGAAGAAGGAGAAATTACTGCTAGGGGTTGGATTTTGGACATCATGGGTTGTATCGATCAACTTGCTAAGCGCGAATTTAACATTGGTGAAATTTATTCGTTTGAGAAATCGCTCAAGGGGAAACACCCAAATAATAAGCATATCAAAGATAAGATTCGTCAACAGTTACAATTTTTGAGAGATAAAGGTTATTTGGAGTTTGTAGGGCACGGAAAGTATAGGTTGATTAGATGAAAGATATTAACACTATAAAATTAGTAAATAAAGAAAAGGAGAATGAATTATGCGAATCTCTCGTAGTTTGCGCTTATTGTAAAACACCATTTAAAGAATGTGATACAATAACCCCGGATAAGGGGCTTGTAATTGGTGGGACAGATGTAAAAGAATATAAAAATCTTTTTTGGCATCACGGTTGCATTTTAGATTACCAGCAAATTTATAAAAGATAATGGAAGATATCATTTGTCCTAAATGTGGCGATATCCTGAAACCTAGCAATCATTGGGATTTTATGGATGGTGAAAAACATAAAATATCTTGTTCCTGTGGACATAAATTCGTAGTAATTATTGAGCGTCCTATTGAATATTATATGCTAGAAGCAGAGTGATTATATTAGCAAATACTAGATGTTTTTTGTTTCAAGTGGTAACGTGTTTACTGGCTATCCTATAAAGTAGATTTTGAAAGTTGCTTTTTTTGTTGGGAGGATGGGTGAGGGAGGTTAAGGCAGGTTTTATGTTTTTAGAACTTCTATTGGCTGCTATCGTAGTCATGTTTCTTGCTTTCGCGGTGTTTAAGTTATATTTTAAGCAACCCCAGATCAACCAGGAAACGCAAAAAGTTGTCGCAGAGCAAGGCATAGATACCACAAGCTATAAATCAACTGTAGAGAGCGTCAGGAGTAGAGTAGAGGATATCCAAAACAAACATTTCGAAGAGTTGGATAAAATTGAATAGAAAAATCAACTTTATCATATGCGGTTAGTACGCTAATAAAGGAGAAAGGTAATGAGTTTAACCGAACACGAGAAGTGGAAAGTTCATCATAAGATTGATGCAATTTTGAGCATTATATTATTGATTTGCCTTATTTATCTATTACCGATAATATTCTTTATTTGTAAAGCATTCTTTAGAGGCCAAACATATCTTCCGGAAATGCAAAACTGGTTAAATTTTATTTTGCGGATGTCGAATGATTTTTGGCTTGGCATTATCAAGCGAATATTTGGTTAGGTGGTAACTACTAAAAGGAGAATAATGAAACTTTTACTTCTATCTGCAAGTCCCCACAAAGAAAAAAGCAGTACGTTTTTATTGGCCCAGGAAGTTTTACGTGGGGCAAAGGAAGAGGGGGCAAGTTGTGAGATTTTGCACCTGGATAATTATAAGGTGTTTTTCTGTAAGCACTGTGAGATCTGTCATAAGAAGATCCTGAAATGCTCATTAAAAGATGATGTGACGATGATCCTGGATAAGATGCTTGGCTCTGACGGCATAATTTTAGCTTCACCGAACTATATAAACCAGGTGACGGCGCTCTTGAAGGCGCTCTTTGACCGCTCGGCGCATTTTATCCACTGCAAGCGGCTTGAGGGTAAATATATCGCAGGTGTGGTGACCTCTGGCAGTGGCCAGAATAAAGAGGTCCTGGATTATATGGCTTATTACGGCCATACCTGCGGGGCGCAATATTCAGGTGGGGTTTCTGGCTTACAGCAGTTTGGCGAGGATAAGAAGACGGAAGCCTTTAAGTTAGGCAAGCAACTTGTCGCTGATATCAAAGATAAAAAGCAGTATCCGCAGCAGCTGCAGTTTATCGAGCAGGGAAAACAGCATTTTGCCCGGATCATTAAGCTTAGGCAGAATGATTGGGTGGAGGAATACAAATACTGGTTGGCAAAAGGCTGGTTATAGGTGTAAAATTAGACGGAATGAAGAATAAAAGAAAAAATATTATTTTGTTGATTGCCGGAATTGCGGGTTTGATTTCGGCATGCTTGTTTAATCCCGCTATTACTTTGGCTGAAGTAGTGCAGGAGGATCCGGCGGCGCTCTATCAGGATAAAAATCAGTTTTTTACCTTTAGTCCGCCGCAGGGGTGGATCAAAGAGGAGTTTTTTGAGGATACCTCCTCTCAGGCAAGATTTACTTCTGCGGACGGCAAAGTTGCCCTGGCGGTGATCGCTTCGCTTAATGAAGGGGAATTAAATGAGCTTTTCGCGGATAAAAAAATCTATATCAAGGACTATCAAAAGCGTTTTCCGCAGGGTAAGTTTTCTCTGGATTGGGATACTTTAGGCGAGCGGCAGATAGTCAAGATCGGTTTCCAGATCCCCAGGATGATCAAGCAGGAGCAGTATTTCTTTTTTGATCAGGGAGTGCGTTTTGACCTGATCTACGGGGTCAAGAATCCGGCGGATTTTAAAAAATATAAACAAACAGCCAGGGATGCTTTTATGACGGTCAAGCGTCTGGGGCCGGTTAAGAACAGTAAAATTAATAAAGATAAATGAGAAGACTAAAATTCGTCTTAACCGGAATAATTATTACAGCGGCTTTGGGGATTTGTACGGCGGGCAGCCAGGCCTGGGGAAAAGCTGTGCTTGAGGGGGTAGATGGGCCGTTTAAGACCTATCACACTAATGGCAAGCTAAAACAAGAAGGGCAATATAAAGACGATAAACCGGAGGGCAAGCTTAGGACTTATTTTGAAAACGGTAATCTGCAGGAGGAAAGGAATTTTAAAGACGGTAAAGAGGATGGGCCATACCGGCTGTATTTTCCCAACGGCCAGCTGCAGGAGGAAGGAAATTTTAAAGACGGTATAAAAACCGGCGCCTACCGGATGTTTGGCGAAAACGGGGTGTTAAGGCAGGAAAAGAATTTCTGGAATGAAAAGCTGGAAGGTTCTTTTAAGAAATATAATGAGAAGGGAAAGCTGGAATCGGATATTACCTTCAGCAACGGCGAAAAATACGGGCCTTATAAGATTTATAATGAAAAAGGGGCATTGAAGGAGGAAAGGAACTTTAAAGGCGATAAATTGGACGGCCCTTCCAAGATTTACTATGATAACGGGAAGCTCCAGGAGGAAACTACCTTTCGTGAGGGTAAAAAGAACGGCTCCTACAAGGCTTATTATGATAATGGACAGATAGAGATTGACGGGGTATTCAGGGACGGTAAGGAGGAAGGCAGCTATAGCATATATAGTGAAAATGGGCAGCTGCAGTCAGAGGCGAATTTTAGAAACGGCAAAAAAGACGGCCCGTATAAAATGTATAATGCCCACGGCCAACTGTTGGATGAAAGAAATTTTAGGGGCGATAAATTGGAAGGCCCTTACAAGACTTATTATGGTAGCGGGCAGCTGCAGAGTGAAGGAGTTTATGAGGATGACAGGCAGCAGGGGGTGTTTAGGTGGTATTATGAAAACGGGGTGCTGCGGGAAGAAAAGAATTTCATGGATAGCAAGGAAGAAGGGGTTAGTAAGCGCTATGATGACAAGGGTAAGCTGGAATCAGAGATCGCCTTTAAAAACGGAAAAGCCGAGGGGTCGTTTTTAACTTATTACAAAAATGGACAGATAAAGCAGGAAACTAACTCCAAGGATGGAGAATTAAATGGGCCGTATAAGGTTTATTATGAAAGCGGCAAGCTGCAAAAGGAAGGAAGCTACCGGCATGACCGGTTAGAGGGGCCGTTTAAGATTTATTATGAAAGCGGCCAGCTTAAAGAACAGGGGGACTGCTGGCGCGGTAAGTTAGACGGCAAGCCTTTAAGATATAATGAGGATGGGTCGTTAATTAAATAGCAGTATAAACAGAACGGGGGGTGGTCAATGGGTAAATATTTTATGTACGGAAAGTATGGTAAAGAGGCGATCGGTGGGATTTCGGCGGACCGCACCAAGAAGGCGTTGGAAGTGATCTCTAATGCCGGCGGCAAAGTAAATTCAATGTATGCCCTGTTGGGAAAGTATGATATGGTGTTAATCGCGGATTTTCCCGGGGTGACCGAGGTAATGAAGGCATCGATTGCTTTAAACAAGCTGACGAATATCGCTTTTACTAGTTTTCCCGCGATCAGTATTGAGGAGTTTGATAAGATTAGCGTGTAAATACCGTGTAAATGTTGATATTGGTCACCGAGCTCAAACCTAGATGATACGGTTAAGTTATTTTCGATTGCTGTATCGCTCGGTATAAATTAAAAACCGCTATTGAAATAATTACGGCGGTTTTTAATTTAAAAATAGGGGGTTTTATATCTTAAAATCGGTTTGTATATTTGGTAGCTATAAAGATTTAAGCAAAAAAGAGAAAGATGAGATTATCCGGCTGGGGAAATTGCTGGCCCAGAAAGGCCTCAGTGTTATTTCCGGAGGATTTGGCGGCACGATGGAGGATATCTCTCGGGGCGCTAAATCCGGCGGTGGTAAAACGATCGGGGTTACCTGGTATAAATGGGAGAAGCCCATTTACCGCAAAGCCAACCCTTTTATCGACGAAGAGATTGTTGCCGAAACTTTGTTTGAGCGGATCGATATCATGCTTAAGCAGGCAGATGCGTTTATCGTGTTGCCCGGAGGCACCGGGACATTGCTGGAGTTAGCGGCTGTACTTGAACACCTGAATAAAGGATTAATTGAGCCTAAGCCGATAATGATGTTGGGTGATTTCTGGAAGCCGGCTTTGGCCTGCCTTAAAAATGAGCCGGTATTAAGTGAGAAAATAAAAAGTCAAAGTAAGGTTGTTTTTTGCCGGGAACTCGTGACCTTTGCTAAAGATGTGGATGAGTGTATAAAAAAACTGGGTAAGTAAACAAAGCATCGAGCTAAGCTTGGATGATGCGGTTGGGTTATTTTCGATAGCTTCACCGAGCTAGGCCTGGATTGGGCGGTTTATATAATTTATTTGTAACGCTCGGTGTAAATCAAAATCGCTGAGTATTATTTAGAAGCGATTTTGATTTAAAAACTGACAACTGATGAGTAAAAGAAAATTAGTAATCGCTTGTTTGATTTTAACTTGCTTTTTTAGCGGGTGCGGCGGTGCGCGGTTTGGTTTGGGGCGCGGCGGCGGAAAAATTACGGTTCCTTTCGATCCTCCTTATGACCGCAGGGTTGCGGAGGAGCAGCCGGTTTACGGGTCGACTAAAGATCTGCCGATATAGCGGAAGCAGGGGGTAAGATGAAAAGAATGATACTGATTTTGCTGATTTGTTTTTGTTTGGTTGGCCAAAGTTACGGCGCGCCCTGTTACGGCGTGCGCCTGCCGCAAAAGAAACAAATTTTTATGGGGCTGCAGAGCTATTCTGTTCTGAAGCGGGATCTGGAAAAAGATTACGGCCGGCTGCGCAGCCAGCAGGAGTTTTTGCTTTTGTCTTACGGGGTTTTTGATTGGCTGGCGATCGATTTAAAAGGCGGCTTTGGCGATATTAAACAGCACAACCGCTTAGGCAGTGACCTGGATTACTCTACTTATTTAGGCGGAGGTTACGGTTTTAGGGTGAGGATTTTGAACGGCCAAAAGCTAAAAGCAGTCTTTGGTTTTCAGCATATCAGCGTGCATCCGCATTCCGAAGATGTCGAAGGAAGTAAGCATAAAGCGGTGCTGGATGATTGGCAATTTTCCCTGTTGGCCGGATATGACTGCAGATTCCTGAGCCCTTATATCGGGGCCCGCTGGAGCAGGATGGATAATATCCACTGGATCGACGGTAACCGCAAGCGGGAGAAATCTGACCTGGATAAAAGCACGGGCTTGATTATCGGCACGGATATCCCGTTTGGCAAAAAATTCTGGCTGAACGTAGAAGGGCAGTTCCTGGATGCAACCGCCGTAGCCGCCAGCCTGAATTTTGCTTTTTAAGGTGAACCATGTTTAATAAAAAATTTATATTATTTTTACTTTGTCTGTTAATTCCTGTTTTAGCCGGCGCACAAGACGGCCAGGATGAGGAAAAGGTTTTAGTTGTATATTATTCCCGCACCAACCATACGCATCTGGTGGCCCAGGCCCTGGCAGCCAGGTTTAACGCGGATCTTGAGCGTTTAATCGATAAACGCAAAAGGACCGGGTTAATCGGTTACGCCC
>JAGVOR010000136.1 GCA_020052635.1 Candidatus Omnitrophota bacterium | reverse complement strand
CGCTAAAGGCCAATGCCGTTTATGAAGGAAAATATTTTTTAGCTACGGCGCTAGGCCGGCCGCTAATCGCTAAATACCTGGTGCAGATTGCGCATAAAGAAAAGGCACAGGCGGTAGCGCATGGCTGTACCGGTAAGGGAAATGATCAGGTTAGATTAGAGGTTGCGGTGGGAATTCTTGACCCGAAGCTGGAGATTATTGCTCCCGTGCGGGAATGGGAGTTTAAATCCCGGGAAGAAGAAATCGAGTATGCGCTTAAGCATAATATTCCTATCGATGTAACCAAGAAAAAGCCGTATAGTATCGACCGTAATCTCTGGGGGATCAGTATTGAGGCGGGAATCCTGGAGAATCTGGAGCAGGAGCCTCCGGAGGATGCGTATATGATTACTAAAAGCGCATCTCAAGGGTCAAGCTATCCCCGGTATATTGAGATAGCTTTTTCCAAAGGCGTACCGGTTAAAGTAGATGGTAAAGTATTTAAAATTAAAAACTTGATCAGTTATCTTAATGAGGTGGGCGGCCAATTCGGAGTCGGCAGAAGCGATATGGTGGAAAATAGATTAGTGGGGATTAAATCCCGGGAGATCTATGAAGCCCCGGCAGCCACTATTCTGTATACCGCGCATAAGGAGCTGGAAGCTTTAGTTTTGGACCGGGAGCTGGCGCATTTTAAGGAGATGATCAGCTTAAAATATGCGGAATTGGTTTATTACGGGCTGTGGTTTTCGGCTTTGAAAGAGGCCCTGGATGGTTTTGTAAATAAAACGCAAAAATTTGTCAGCGGGACGATTAAATTAAGGTTATCCAAAGGTACTTGTGTGGCGGTAGGCAGAAAATCCGCCAATTCCCTCTATAAGAAGGAATTAAGCACTTACGGCAAAGAGGATAAGTTTGACCAGAAGCTGGCGGAGGGGTTTATAAAGCTCTGGGGGATGCCTTACAAAAGATAAATTAAGCGGGTCCTGCCTTGGGGGTAGTTTCTTGCGCTAGCACGCGCTGCGAAACCACCCCCAAGTCACCCGCTTAAGAAGCAGTTTTCTATAATTATTTACTAGGAGACAAAATGGCAAAAAAATTGTGGGGCGGAAGATTCGATAAAGAAACAGACCCTTCAGTAGAGAAATTTACAAGATCAATACAATTTGACCATAAACTTGCCTGGTTTGATGCACTTGGATCTATGTTTCACGCTGGAATATTGGCACGTTCCGGATATCTGACTTGGGCAGAAGCCGGTAGTTTAACAGACGAGTTAATGAAAATTGCTGAAGAGGTTCAGAAAGGTGTTTTCAAAGAAGATCCTAATTGCGAAGATATTCATACTAATATTCAAAATAGATTGGAAAGCACGCTCGGCGATGTAGCTTTAAAATTGCATATGGCTAGATCAAGAAATGACCAAGTCGTATTTGCAACAAAATTGTATTGTAAGTCTACTATTACAAATTTACAGGTCAATATTAATAAGTTGGTTTCTTCCATAGAGAAATTGTTGGTTGAAAATGAAGATATTATTATGCCAGGTTTTACTCATATGCAACATGCTCAGCCTGTTTATTTGAAAGATTATTTGGGTACTTATCAGAAAATGCTATTAAGAGATGTAGAAAGATTAAAATATATTTCAAATAACATTAAAATAACAATGGGAGCGGGAGCTTTAGCAGGAACCCCTATTAGTTCTGAAGAATATAGTAAAATCGCAAATTGCATTTTTGATGCTGCACAAAATGAAGAAAAATGGACGGCATTAAACGATTTTATAAAAGAGAATAAAGTTGAATCAACAACCAATTCATTAGATGCAGTAAGTGACAGGGATTTCGTCATAGAAATTATCAGTGCTTTATCAATTATTGCAATGCACCTTTCAAGATTGTCAGAAGATTTAATAATTTGGTCAACACAAGAATTCGATTTTGTTGAAATAGATGAAGCTTTTTGTACAGGTAGTTCTCTTATGCCCCAGAAAAAAAATCCTGATGTTTTAGAGTTAGTGAGGGGCTACGCTGGAAGATTAAATGGTAATTTAGTAAGTGTTTTGACTATGATGAAAGGTTTACCCCTGACTTATAATAGGGATATGCAGCTAGATAAAGAGCCATTGTTCAATTCTTTTGAAATAGTTTCTTTGGAATTAGAAGTATTGGCAGGTTTAATCGAAACGTTAAAATTTAATAAACTTAAAATTAAAGAATATTTAAAGGACGAGTCTCTATATGCAACGGATTTAGTTTATCATTTAGTTAAAAACGGAGTGCCTTTTAAGCAGGCTCATACTACTATTGGTGAACTTATCAAATATTCTATTAGCAGTGGTCAAAAGATTAAGGATATGTCTGCAGAAAAATTGAAAGAGTTTTCCGAGTGTCTTAACAAAGAAGGTATAGTTAAGCTATTTGATGCTAAAGAATCTGTAGAATCTAAATTTTCTATCAAGAGGAAATAGCGGGTGGCTGCCAAGACGAAGCCCTTGCCGCGACGCACCCGCCACGAACGTGGCGGGGAGCACGGCGAGGTGGATTGGCAGACAGGACCCGCAGAGAAAAGAGATAATGCACGATTTTAGATATAAAAATAATAAACTCTACTGTGAAAATGTCAGGGTAGAGGATTTGGCCAAAAAATTCGGCACCCCGCTTTATGTCTACAGCTACCATACCTTGGTTGATCACTATTTAAAGCTGCAATCGGCATTTTCCGAAATTAAACCTTTAATTTGTTATTCGGTAAAAGCAAACTCCAATCTTTCGATCTTAAAGGCGTTAGTCGCCAAAGGGGCGGGGTTGGATATTGTTTCCGGCGGAGAATTATTTCGTGCCAAAAAAGTTGGTTGTCCGGCGGCAAGAATTGTTTATGCGTCGGTAGGTAAGACGAACCAGGAGATCCGCGCGGCCATTTCCAGCGGTATCTTGTTTTTTAATGTTGAATCTTTGCCGGAGCTTGAAAATATCAACCGCATCGCTGCAAGTTTGGATAAAATTACCCGGGTGGCTATCCGGATTAACCCGGATGTGGAAGTTAAAACGCACAAATATATTATGACCGGTAAACTCACGAATAAATTCGGGATCGACCTGGAAAGTGCCTACAAAATTTTATTACTGCGGGCTAAATTCCGTAATTTAAATATCTGCGGCCTGCATATTCATATCGGTTCGCAGATTACCGAGAGTGAGCCGTTTGTTGAGGCAATTAAAAAAGTTTCGGTTTTTATCCAGCGCTTAAAAGCCAAAGGGATTAGTTTAGAATATTTAAATATCGGGGGAGGATTAGGGATTATTTATGACCGGGAGGCGCCACAGACCGCTCAAATTTATGCCAGCCAGATTATCCCCTTATTAAAAAATACCGGGCTTAAGATTATTATGGAACCCGGCAGGTTTATCGTGGGTAATGCCGGAATCCTGGTGGTTAAGGTCCTTTATGTCAAGCGTACGCTGCAAAAGAAATTCATTATTGTCGATGGGGGGATGAATGATTTAGTCCGCCCGGCGCTCTATTCGGCATTCCATAATATTTGGCCGTTAAATAAAACCGCTAAATGCGAAAAAGCTGATTTAGTGGGGCCGATCTGCGAAAGCGGTGATTTTTTAGCTAAAGAGCGCAGCATCGCTAAAGTTAAAGAAGGGGATTATCTGGCAGTGATGAGCGCCGGGGCATATGGTTTCAGTATGGCCAGTAATTATAATTCGCGCGGCAGGGCTGCTGAGGTAATGGTCTCCGGCAGCAAGGCATTTCAGATCAGAAAAAGGGAAATTCCGGCGGATTTAGTGCGTAAAGAAGTTATCTCCGGAGAATTGAAAAAATTATAAAATGAAGAAAATAAAATTTACGAAGATGGTGGGAACGGGCAATGATTTTGTGGTGATTTTCGGGAAACCTTCTGTTAATCTGCCCAAGCTGGCCAAATCTATCTGTGACCGTAAATTCGGTGTCGGTGCCGACGGCTTATTGATTTTGGAAAAATGCCGCCCGGCGGATTTGAAAATGCGGATTTTTAACGTTGACGGCTCGGAAGCCCAGATGTGCGGCAACGGTGCCCGTTGTGCGGCCTTTGCCAGCGGAAGAAGCAAAGTCAGGTTACTGACTAACGCCGGAATGATTAATGCGGAAGTTGGCGGCCAACAGGTAAAGGTTCAGCTTACCCCGCCGCAAGGCATAAAACTGGATATTCCGCTGATGGTGAATAACCGGCTGCTCAAAGTAAATTTTGTCAATACCGGCGTTCCGCATGTCGTTATTTTTGTCAGCGGTATCGATGAGATTGCCGTAAAGCATTTGGGCCAACTGATCAGGAACCACCGGGAATTCCTGCCGCGCGGGACTAATGTTAATTTCGTGCAGGAGCTTGGCCGGAATTTTATCCGGACCCGGACTTATGAACGGGGGGTGGAAGAGGAGACCTTGGCTTGTGGGACCGGTTCGACCGCGGCGGCATTGATTTTTGCCTTAAAAAATAATTTGAACGGCCCGGTTAAAGTGCAGACCCAAAGCGGCCAGCGGTTAAAAATCTCTTTTCAAAAAGAAGGAGATGAATTTAAAAGCGTTTGGCTGGAGGGGGCCGTAGCGGTAGTTTACAAAGGAGAATATTATGTTTAAAGGCTCGATTGTCGCCATTGTAACACCTTTCAAAAAAGGAAAGGTGGACGAAAAAAAATTACGGGAATTAATCGATTTTCAGATTGCCCACGGCACTGCGGGAATTGTACCTTGCGGAACAACCGGAGAGTCGGCCACTCTGGATGTACAGGAGCATGAGGATGTAATCCGGATTACGATTGAGCAGGTAAGTAAAAGGGTCCCGGTGATTGCCGGGACCGGCTCCAATTCTACGCAAGAAGCGATCATTCTGACTAAAGATGCCGAGGCTAAGGGGGCGGATGCCTCTTTGCAGGTCTCCCCATACTATAACCGGCCGACTCAAAAAGGGCTGTATGAGCATTTTAAAGCTATTGCACAATCGGTTAAAATCCCGATCATACTCTATAATATCGCCGGCCGTACCGGGGTAAATATCGAGCCTGATACTATTGCCAAATTAGCCAGGGATTGCAAAAATATTGTTGCAGTTAAAGAGGCCTCCGGAAGCTTAGATCAGATGTCTAGAATCAAACAGCTCTGCCCCGAAGAATTTGATTTAATTTCAGGAGACGACAGCTTGACTTTGCCGGTTTTGAGCATCGGGGGAACCGGCATCATTTCGGTAGTCGCCAACATTGTTCCCCGGGATGTGGCGGACTTGGTCAGCGCTTTTGCTAAAGGGGATTTTAGAAAAGCCCAGGCACTGCACTATAAATTATTGCCCTTGATCAAAGCGGTATTCCTGGAGACTAACCCTATTCCGGTTAAAACTGCGATGGGGTTGCTGGGGATGTGTGAGCCGGGGCTGCGGTTGCCAATGTGCGAGATGTCGGCGGATAACCTGGAGAAGTTAAAAAAAGCATTAAAAGACTACGGTTTATTAAAATAACGGGGATTTGTTGATCATTGATCGGATAATTCCCCGGTAAGGAGCGCAAATGATAAAATTAGGGATAACCGGAGCCTGCGGTAAGATGGGGCGGCGGATCTATGAGCTGGCCGGAATGGATAAAGATTTTGAGGTAGCCTTAGCTTTAGAAAAAAAAGGCACCCCGCTGATCGGTAAGGAACTCGGTAAAATCAAGGTATCTTCTAATCTGGACGGTTTATTTTTAGTCGATGTATTGGTGGATTTTACTTTGCCGGAAGCCGCGGATACCCACCTGGATTATGTGGCTAAGTATAGAAAGGCTTATGTTTTGGGTACTACCGGCCTCAGCCAGGAGCAGAAGAATAAAGTCGAAGAGGTCTCTAAGGTGATCCCGGTCGTTTTTAGCCCGAATATGGCCGTGGGGATGAATGTTTTATTTTCGGCCCTGCCTGAAATCGCCAAAAGATTAGGTCCGGATTACAGTGTTGAGATCGTGGAAGCCCACCATAAAGCCAAGAAGGACTCTCCCAGCGGAACGGCAAAGAGGTTGGCCGAGGTAATTACTCAGGTAACCAAAAAAGAGATCCCGGTGCATTCGCTGCGCCTGGGAGATATTTTCGGCGATCACCAGGTGATCTTCTGCGGTAATTCGGAAAGGATTGAAATTAAGCACCAGGCGCATTCCCGCGACCTGTTTGCTGTGGGCGCTTTAAAAGCGGCCAAGTGGATTGCCGGTAAACCGGCCGGATTATATTCCATGCAGGATGTGTTGAGGCAGTAGGTAAAATTTAGAATGCAGAATGCAGGGGGAAGAAAAGCAAAAAAGGATTGTTAAAAAATGTTAAAATTATCGAAGAAAATTCAAGGGTTACCGCCGTATTTATTTTTAGAGATCGATAAGGCTAAACGTCGTGCCCGCGCCGAAGGGCGGGATATTATCGACCTGGGCATCGGCGACCCGGATCAACCAACCCCTAAATTTATTATCGAAGCTTTGGCCCGGGCGGCAATGGATCCGGCTAATCACCGTTACGCCCTGGACCAGGGAATGCCGCTGTTGCGCAGTGCGATCGGCGATTGGTATAAGTCCAGATTTAATGTTGATCTCAACCCGGAAACCGAAATTTTACCGTTAATCGGTTCCAAGGAAGGGATCGCGCATTTTCCGTTGGCTTTCTTAAATCCGGGTGATTTGACTTTAGTTCCTGATCCCTGTTATCCGCCCTATAAAGGAGGTACGATCTTAGCCGGAGGCCGACCTTACCTTATGCCTTTGTTGGCGGCAAATGATTTTTTACCGGATTTAAAGAAGATCCCGCTTGCGGCACGAAAAAAAGCCAGGATTATTTTTATCAATTATCCGAATAACCCCACCGGCGCCTGTGCTAATGATAAGTTTTATACCGAGCTGATCGAATTCGCGGTTAAAAACAAACTGATTATTATTTCGGATCTAGCTTACTCTGAAATGTTTTATGATGGTTACCGGCCGCGCAGCCTGCTGGAGTTTCCCGGCGCCCGCCAGGCCGTTATCGAGTTCCATTCTTTATCCAAAACTTATAATATGACCGGTTGGCGGGTTGGTTGGGCTTGCGGTAACCCCCAGTTAGTGGCGGCCCTGGCTAAAGTTAAAAGCAATATTGATTCGGGGATATTCTCGGCAGTGCAACTGGCTGCGGTAGCGGCGTTATCCGGAAAACAGGATTATTTGCAAGAAATGCGCGATCTTTACCGGCAAAGGCGGGATTGTTTAGTGGACGGCCTAAAATGCTTAGGTTGGGAAGCGATGCGGCCCAAAGCGACATTCTATGTCTGGATAAAACTTTCGGCTAAGGTTGATGCCATAAGTTTTGCGGCGCATCTTTTGCAGGCGGCTGATATCGTGGCAACTCCGGGAGTAGGTTTTGGCCGCTGGGGCCAGGGTTATATCCGGATGGCTTTGACGGTTTCCGAAGACAGGATGAAAGAGGCTTTAAGGCGGATTAAAAAGATCTCCTGATGGTTATTGTTTACCTTGGCGTTGGCTCAAACCTGGGCGAGCGCAGAAAGAACATAAAATTGGCAGTTAAAAAGATCCAGGCCCTGGAAGATACTCAGGTAATCAAGCAATCGAAACTGCTGGAAACCGCTGCTTGCGGCGGCCCGGCCGGCCAACCTAAATATTTAAATGCTGCTTTAAAAATTCGCACCGGATTCTCACCCTTAAAATTATTAACAAAATTAAAAGCAATCGAAAAATCAATGGGCCGCCGCAAAACCGTGCGCAACGGCCCCCGGATTATCGATCTGGATATATTGCTTTATGGAGATGAAACCGTGCGCAGCCTAAGGCTGAATGTTCCGCATGCGCGCCTCTTTGAACGTGAGTTTGTGATTAAGCCTTTAATCGAGGTTCTATGAAGATTCTTAGCGACCCGCGCAAAATTAATCAATTGATCCGAAGGGCAAAGAGAAACGGCAAAAGCATCGGGTTTGTGCCGACGATGGGGGCGTTGCACGCAGGGCATTTGAGTTTAATCCGGCAGGCTAAGCGTGATAATGATCTGGCGGTGGTCAGCATCTTTGTTAACCCGGCGCAATTCGGGCCACAGGAGGATTTGAAACGGTATCCCCGGCCGTTAAAGAACGACCTTGCGCTTTGCCGGAAAGAAAAAGTAGATTTAGTGTTTATTCCGGAGGATAAAATGATGTATCCGGAAGGATTTGTTACTTTTGTTAACGTAGAGGGGTTAAGCGGGCGGCTTTGCGGGGCAGCGCGCCCCGGCCATTTCCGCGGCGTAACGACCGTGGTAACTAAGCTGCTTAACATTATCTCTGCGGATGTGCTTTATCTGGGGCAAAAAGACGCGCAGCAAGCTGTAATTATCTCAAGAATGGTGGAAGATCTTAATTTTGCGGTCAAGATTGTCGTCATGCCGATTGTCCGGGGGAATAACGGGTTAGCTTTAAGCTCCCGGAATGTTTATCTGAGCAAGAGCCAGAGAGAAGAAGCGCAGGTTTTATTCAAGGCTTTACATCTGGCCAAGCTTATGATTAGGCATGGCCAGTTTAATTCCAGCCGGATTATCGAAAAAATGAAAGAGTTAATTAGCAGAAAGAAACAGGCAAAGATTGATTATGTAGCGATCGTTGATCCGAAAAGCCTTGGGCCGTTAAAGAAGATCGGCCGGGATTGCCTGGTTTGTTTGGCGGTAAAATTCGGCAAGACCAGGTTAATCGATAATCTGAGGATTACTTGTGGTTAAAAATATAAAGCTTAAAATCGGAATTGTCGGCTGCGGAGCAATCGGCAGTTCTCTGGCCAAAGCCATCACTGCGAATTTTCGCAGGCACACTGTCTTGGCCGCCGTGTATGATATTAAACCTGAAAAAAGCTTAGCGCTTTCCCGAAAATTAGTGAAGAATGCAAGGTTATGCGTTAATGGTCTGGAGAATTTGATCGAAAAATCCGATCTGGTGATCGAAGCATCCTCGGGTAAAGTTTCCTGGGAGATCGCGGCTAAATCATTAAGCCGGGGCCGTAAGGTTATGGTGATGAGTATCGGCGGATTAACCGGACATTTAGAGCAATTGTTGGTTTTAGCCTCCCGCGGTGGCGGTCAAGTATACCTGCCAAGCGGCGCGGTTTGCGGCATTGACGGGTTAAAGGCGGCAAATATTGCAGGGATTAGCAAAGTCACTTTAACGACCCGTAAAAATCCTGCGGCATTTGCCGGGGTAGAATATGTAACTAGAAGATTTAAATTATCAGGTTTAAAAAAAGATAAGGTGCTTTTTAATGGCAGTGCGGCTTCTGCGGTAAAGTATTTCCCGCAAAATATTAATGTCGCTGCGGTTTTGGGGTTAGCCGGGATCGGGGCGGCTAAAACTCGCGTGCGGATTATTGCCTGTCCCCAGGTCAAGAAGAATATTCATGAAGTTTTAATTGAATCCAAAGCGGCTAATATTTTTACGCGTACCGAGAATATTTTGCATCCGCAGAACCCCAAAACTTCTTATTTGGCGGTACTCTCGGCAATCGCGACCTTAAAACAGATTTTGCAACCGGTGAAGATCGGAACATAACAAACATTTAGTACCCCGGGTAAGGCGAAAGGGGTACAAATTCGTTCGCCAATGATTTGTGACGGATTCATTTAGTACCCGGAACAAGGTGAGAGGGTACAAATTCGTCCGCCAATGATTTGTGGCGGACTCATTTGAAAGGGGGTGAGTAGAACAATGGCAGATAAAGTAGTGAAGTTGGGAGTGAAGAGAGAGAAGGGATACCTTTATTATATTGACAAACAGGGCGATGTTTCTTGCGCGAAGATGGCAAGAGGCGCCAAAAAAGGAGGTAGCCCGAAAAAGGTAGCCAAATGCGGCATTAAAAGAAAGGTTGGATACCTGTATTTCCTGGACAAGAAGGGTGATGTTTCTTGCGCCAAGATGAAAAGAGGCGGTAAGAAAAAGAAATAACCCGGTGTCTTAAAAAAGTAATGCCCCTGTAAAAAAGCCAAAGTCAGCTGATTTGCAGGGGCTTACTTTTTTGTTATAATATAAATATGCCTAACAAAATTTTCATCGTTGTTCTGGCCTGCGTTTGTTTGGGGATTTACGCAGGCTACCTGAATAATGATTTTGTCTTTGATGATAAGATCCTGATTGAGCAGAATCCCCTGGTTAAGTCGATAAAATTCCTGCCCCGGGTTTTTCACAGCGGAATCTATGACTACTGGTTGGGGCCGCAGGGGTATGACCGGATGTACCGGCCGCTGCAGATGTTTTCATATTTTATAGATTATCGCCTCTGGGGAAATCATCCGGCTGGCTTCCGCTTTACGAATTTACTCCTGCATTATTTTAATTCCATCCTGGTGCTTTTTCTGTTAGGGATGTTTTTTAAAGACCGCTTGCTGGCGCAAGGAGCCGCACTCTTGTTTTTAGTGCATCCGGTACAGATTAGCACGGTCGTTTATATTTCTTCACGGGCGGACCTGCTCGGCGGTTTTTTTACACTATTAACCTGTATTTTATTTTTAAAATTCCTGGATTCTGCGGATAAGCGGTTATATTGCTTCAGCATTTTAGCTGCCGGATTAGCGCTTCTGTCGCGGGAGAATGCTGTATTGATTATTCTTTTCCCGGCTTTGTTGAGCTATTCTGCGGGGCGGCTAAAGTCAAGGTATAAAGCTTTGACGGGGTTTGCGGTTCTCAGTTTGATTTATTTATTAATGCGGTTTATTATCTTTGGTTATGGCGGTTGGGCAACCCATCCGGTTTATTTAAGCAGGCTTTGGGCGGCGGTTAATTTTTGCAATATAGTTTTTCGCTACATACTGCTGCTTTTCTGGCCGCATAACCTGCATATGCTGCATACCACCCCTTTTATTCAAAAATTAAGCCTACCGGTTGCCGGTTTAATGATTACAGGATTGATTGTTTTATTAGTGGTTTTAATTGCCCGGGGAAAGAAGGGCGGCAGGTTTTATTCTGTAAACAGGTTCGGTTTATTATGGTTTTTGCTGGGGTTGCTTCCGGCGTATTTCTATTTTGACGCTTACCCTTCTTTGGGCGGCGGGTTAATGGCAGAAAGCTGGCTCTATTTGTCCAGTATCGGATTCTTCGCCATTATTGCTTATCTCTGCCGGTTAAACAGGGCAGGTAAGTTTATCCTGTGGGTAGGGGCATTTATCCTGGCGGGTCTGGTTTTAAATAATCAGCCTTATTGGCGCAGTGAGGTAGCTTTTTATGAGAGAGTAACGCAATTTCTTCCCCCGGGAAATATTATTCAGAAAAATCTAGCCGCAGCCTATATCCAAAACGGCAGTTTCGGGCAGGCAGAGCAGTTGATCAATGAGCTTGAAAAATATTATCCGGATACTCCGG
>JAGVOR010000065.1 GCA_020052635.1 Candidatus Omnitrophota bacterium | reverse complement strand
TTTTTAACGACACGGCCGTTATCCAGATATACTAGACCATCCATGTCTTTGACCGGCCGGTTACTACTAAACCGCTCCAGAAATTCCTTGAAACTTCCTTCACCTTCTCCATAAAGAATATAGTCGTAGAGATTAAAAAGTAAATCCTCTGGGGCAAGCGTAGCGTGGTTGCCACCGGCGATAATCACAGTTTGAGGATATTTATTTTTAATTTCTTTGGCATACTGTATACAGGAAGGTGCGGAATTAGTAAAATTACATGAAATCCCGATTAAATCATACTGCTTCGCCAGTAGTTCCTCTAAACCATTCCGGGAAGAATCCCGAGATAAATCTAATAAATCTACGGAATGCCCCAGGTGTCTGCCGATTATATAGAGATTCATCAGGCCTATAGAAGAAACATATTCATAGCAAGTATCAACGCTGGGAGCCACCAATAATATCCTCAACTTATCCACCGAGTTCATTTTTTCGCCCCATAATAAACCTCAGGTGATTTTCCAGATCTGCTGCTTATACTGATCGACCATTCGGTAAGTATTAAACTGCGCCGCGGCGGCAATACATTCAATCATCATATCAATCCATCCTGAGGCAGTATCGAGTTTACCACCGGAGTTGGTCCGGTAATATAAATCAACCATCCGCTCAAGGGTATTATACAATTCTTCCGCATCGTCGTTCATATGCAGGTCGCTTTCATTGCCGACACTGCCTTCGCTATTTTTATAACCGAAGAAACTGCCGATTTTTTGCTCAGTTGCCTCCGCCACCCAGCCATCCACCGTGCTCATTTGCAAAACCCCGTTCAGGATTGCCTTCATCCCGCTGGTCCCGGAGGCCTCAAAAGGCGGCAGAGGATTATTCAACCAGAC
Organism: Candidatus Omnitrophota bacterium; assembly: GCA_020052635.1. Classification (GTDB taxonomy): domain Bacteria; phylum Omnitrophota; class Gorgyraeia; order Gygaellales; family Profunditerraquicolaceae; genus UBA6249. The sequence continues at coordinate 7,663 of JAGVOR010000065.1, read as the reverse complement.
ATCCACGCTGGAAGTTAAAAGTTTACCCAGTGAAATATCATAATTTTCCAGGACAATGATTTTTAATTTACCGTAATCTTCATTCAATCTATCCACTTTATCCAACATCTCATTGATGTAAGTAAAACCCAGATTATCGTTCGGATGGGCCTTACCGGCCAGGATGATCTGCAGGGGCCCGCAGGTTTTAGTAATTTTAACCAGTCTGCTGATATCATGCAAGATCAAGCTCGGCCGCTTATACGCCGCCACCCTTCTGGCCCAACAGATCGTAAACAAATTCTTATCCAGTTGCCATTTTTCTAAAAATTTACACAGCTCAAGCTTGTTGGATTGATGCGCTTGCCACAGGCGGGTGCGGAAATCAGCGTTTCCCTTCAGTTCCGGTGCCCGGGAGAGAATCATGGGGTTAGCGCCGATATCGCAAAAAACCTGCGGGAACTGGGCAAACAGCTCCTGGAAACTGCGCGAGAGCCAGGTATACGGATGTACGCCATTAGTCACATACTGGATACGCTCCCGATAATCGGGAAATTGGATATGCATCACCTTTTGGTGATTATGCGAAACCGCATTGATCGCCGAGGAAATATTCATGGAAAGCAGTGTGAGATTGGCGACGCCAGGGTGCTCTTTGCCGAATTTTTCGATTGTGTCGGCATCCTCTTTTTTGAGCACCCTGTTTAAATCATCGATGGCGAACCGGTCATGGCCGGCCTCAACCGGTGTGTGACAGGTATAAACAAACTTACTTTTTAAGCTTTCCAATTCATCTTTGCCCATCCCCCGGGCCTTGGCGATAAAGGCAAATACCGCATGCCCTTCATTCAAATGATAAGTATCAATCTGATAACCCAATTCATTTAAAGCGCTTACTCCCCCAAACCCCAAAATCACCCGCTGCAATAGTTTTAAGAATACATTATCGCTGCGGTAAAGCTGGTCGGTAAAGATCCGGGCAGTTTCACTGTTGGGCTCGATATTGGCATCTAATAATATCAAAGGCACGACCGCGTCTTGTTTATAGCTGTAAACATAATATTTCCACAGCTTAAGATAGACATCCTCTGATTTTAAAGAAACTTTAATCCGGTTTTTTAATGGGATTAACCCCGGATAAGTATCGGGATCCCAATGCATTTTTTCCGGGGCCTGCCCGTATTTAAACCAGAACTTCTGCCGGAAATAACCGGAACTCCAGAGTATACCGATGGCCGCGACCGGAAGATTATAATCCGCCATCGTCTTTACCGTATCCCCGGCCAGCACTCCTAGACCTCCGCTATAAATCGGCAGGTCGATGATATTATTCTGATGCAAAGCGAAAAAATAATCCGCCACGCGGAAGTTGGAAAAGACAGCATTTTCCGGCACTTTATTCGCCGGATTTAGCGCCAGCGTGCTGGATAATAGGTTGTAACAGCTGGTGGCCAGGCCATATTCCATCGAAAAATAAGCGATACAACGCTCTTTACCGGAACGCAGCCTTTTTTCCGCCTTCACAATCGCCTCTAGCGGCATGCCGAAATAATTACTATCGTTGATGTCTTGAGCGTAGCGGCCGTCCGGATCATCCACCTGTACCAGCGTATAAAATTCATCCAGCAGATTGTTTTTTTTCATCGTATTTTACTTCCACTTAAAATGCAGATAAATCCTCCCCCATCCCTTATCGGTTTTTTCTAACCGGCAATACTTCCGGCGGTTTTCTTTTTTGTTCAAAAAATTAAGGATCCGTTTCTTGATGCTGTCGGCAGCCGTGCCGTAAGCAATCTCAACTAAACTCGCCCGGCCGGACTGCGCCTCTTCTAAAACCTGCGCCAGCCTTGCTTCCATATCCGGGACGATCGGAAAAAGATTAAGCTTTAATTTCATTTACAGGCTGTTTACCTTTTAACGGCTGCGTTTTTTATATTTTAACTTACTCTGTTCATAAATCTTTTTATGCCACGGCCTGAAACCCTTCCCGGACTTTATCCAGGGCTTTGATCTCTCTTTGGATTTGAATTCTCCTTTAGGGTGAAATTCTCCTCGAGGTTTAAATTCTTCTTTGGGCTTAAATTCTTCTTTGGGCTTAAATTCCCCCTTAGGTTTAAATTCCCTCTTGGGGTGGAATTCTCCCCGAGGTTTAAATGCGTCTTTGGATTTAAATTCCCCCTTGGGTTTGAATTCCGCAAACCGGGATTGTCCGCTGGTTTTCTTACGCCAACGCAAAGGGTTGGATTTATGTTTAGGTTTAAAAACCGCTTCCGGTAACCCGGTGATGGCGCGTTTTTTCGCATAGCTCAACGAACGTCTTCCCTGCTTATACTTTCCAGTCCGCTTGAATACAAAACCGGTTTGCCGGAGTTTATCCGGCCCGGCAGTAAAATCCCGGGCATCTTTTTTAGCCGCCGGAACCTTGGCTTTAGATATCGCAGGTAAAACATTAACCGGCCGGCCCAAGATCTCCTGGCCATTAAGGCCCTCAATCGCGCCAAGCGCCTCCTGTTCATCAGGCATCTGGACAAACCCGAATCCCCGGGATTTTAGGCCTTTCTTTTCCATCACGATCGAAACAGAAAGTACCGCTCCAAAAGCCATAAATGCCTGTTTTAGGTCGGCTTCTTTAACATCAAAAGACAAGTTACCTACGAAAATATTCATTTTAGTTTATCCGCAATTAGCCTATTCCCCTACCTTAGCTGTTTTTCCAGCTTACCGCTTATACTGCAATAGCCTTCCACCGCCAGCAAATCGCCCGTTTTAAAATCCGGGATCAAATAACTGACCGTTTGGGTATTAAAATTATCCTGGCGGGAAATCGCCTGTTCGATAATCTCCTTGCCGTTTAAAGATATATCGACTTTTTTAATAAAATGGGCAGCGGGGTTGCTTACGTCATGCACAATTATCGCGCTTAATACTTTTGTTTTAGGGTCAAAAGTCATTTCAATATCCGCGGGCGGATGGGCATAAGCCGCTGTCGAGAAAAGTAAAAAAATAAAAATCCCCGATAAACAGAATATTTTTCTCATCGCTTCCCTCCCCGGTTAAAAGCTAATCGCTGCATAAATCCCGCTGCCGCATTGAAAATCAATAAACTAAAAAGCTCAACATCAAACCTAGCCCCTGACTCGGTAAGGATAAAGATCAAAACCGCAACTCCTGCGCCAAAAATAATTTGCCACACACCTTTGGCCGGTGAGGTTTTGGGCTCAACCACCATGATAAAAACATAAAAATAACTTAAATAACCCGGAATATTCGCTAGCGGAGCTTTTTGCGCTGCCGCCTGCAAGGCAAATAAAGCTAGCGCTACCACAAGATAACTGATGATTACCTTAAGTTTACCTAATTTGTAAGCAAAATAAAAACCGGCGGGCAAAAGTAAATACCAGAAATAAGTTCCTTTCCACTGAGTTTGAGCGGTAAATAAAACCGTGGCAAAAAAAATCCCGAAAGCTGCCGGATTAAAAATATGCTTTTTCTTAAAAATGATCAGGTGTTTTGAAAAAATCGCCAGCGCGGCGGCCGCCAGGAATTTCCACCACTCCTGGTCAGAAGCCAAAACATAACCGATAATCAGGCCAGTAATAGCGGAACTTAAGGAAACCTGCAGGGATTTGTTTTTAAAATATAATATGCAGGATTCAATGGTTACTGCCAAAAACACAGCTAAAGCGCAAGCCGCTAAAAATCCGGTCCCCCTATCCTGAATTGTTAAAAAAACGGCGAAACCGGTTAAATAAATAACCAGCTGCCATTTGATAGATTTTAATATCGGCATATTAGGATAACGCCTTATGATTATGATAAGGCCGGTATAATTCTTGGAATCTCGTCGCTACAACATCCTATAATATAACTGCTTTATTGTCAATGAATTAAGCTAAAAATGAAGAAATTTCCGGAGTATTTTAATACATCACTATCCCGGCGGAGTTCATCTCCTGGGATTCTTTAGCGGTAGGGATTTTCCCGGTTTTAGTGATCCCGGCGGATTGCGTTTCCGAAGCGGCATACCCTGAAGCAGGAACGCTTAAACCGGTTATTTTGTTCGTGGATTTATCCGCTATTTTATGAACAGTGAGGTTTTCTTTCTTTAGTTCGGCCGCAGCCGGTTTAATAATCGTAATCCCTCTTCTGATTGCAGGCAGGGATTTCATCCCCGTCTGGGCTACAGCTGCAGAGTAGGCCGGAGCCTGCCAAGCTTCTATTTTGGTTTCAGGCTCTTGAACCTCCAATTGGGACACAGAAACGATTGTTCGGCTTTGACGGCTGATTAGAATACTAAGCAATATCGCAACCAGGAATAATACCAGTAAGATCACCCACCATTTATGCTTCATCGCTTAATTCTCCCAGGACAAGGTAATATAATCATCGGTCGTCGGCACAAAGGGAGGCGGAGAACTCAAAAGCCGCACATCATAGTTATAATCTTTAGAATACCCGGAAACTTTAGTCGTTCCGCTAAAAGTACCTACCGGTCCACGCTGCTTCTGAATAATCCCCCCAAAAACCGATAATGTCCCGCGGGCTCCATTTGTCCACCACTCTTCAAGCATAAACGAAGTATTCAAAGTCATAATCGAGGCGTCAATCTCTAAATCATCCGGGGCGTCTTCATCGATAATCACATCGCTTTCAGCGATAATCCCCAGAGTGTCAGTAGAGGTTGAACCTGGCAGACGAGGGTCATTGGCGTAAAGAATATTATTAGTAATAATAATATCCCGGCTGGACCCCACTGTCAGCCTGCCGCTTAAGGTGCCTGAAAGATTAAGATTGCCATCCCTCACAAAAAGCGCCCCGTTTCCCGGCAACGCCATATTGTAGTTAGTCCAGCCTCTGGCGGCATTAGTCACGTTCATAGTGCCGTTAGCATTTAGAACTACGGTTGAATTTCCGGTCAACCTTAAGCCGCCGTTGGTGGATGCGGCGCGCAGGTTTAAAGCTTGCGTCGGCATGTTAATTGAATCTGAGCCTAAAGTAACCGTATCGCCAAATACAGGCACATCATATGGAGGATTGCTTAAATTAGATGAGTTAATATTGCTCCCGTTATTATAATACCTGATATAATTATCCACCGAACGTACCTCTCCGTCAAATACCGGATCGCCTTTAATATTAAAGTGGCCGTTAGTATGAGTGGGGCCGTTTAAATGATCCTGGTCCCAGAACCAAACATTTGTCCCCTGATAACTTTCCGTATCGGTAAACCAGATATAGCGGGCATAATTATCGGTTTGCAGGTAGTTGGTCACCGTTTGAACAGTAGAGCCGATTGTCCCGACAGATCTCACCCGGTATCTTCTGATAGACGCGGACCCTCCGGGAGAACCCAGGTCGGTGAGTGTCACCGTAAAGCTGCCCAGCGCCGTGCCGGTGGGCGGAATATTTTGACTGATCGGAGCGATGGTGCCGGTGGGAGGAGTCCCTTGAGTGCGCAGCCAAAGCAATGCCCGGTCAAGGCCGGCTTCGGCGATACTTACCGCCTGCGCCTGGCGCTTAAAAGTATTGGCGGCGCTGTTTTGGGAATTACTCACTTCAATCACATAACTGCCGAAAGCCAAAAGAATCGCGATGGCCAGGTAAGTAGCAATTAAAGCCGCCCCTTTTTTGCTATGGACTATTTTAACCAAACTGCGCATCTTAATTCCTCATTTTTACGATTGCCTGCTCCGTATCCTGATACAAGTCCCCTTGCCCGTCGGCCTTGGCGGCAGTCACATCAATTTGAATGATCGCGTCCACCCCGGCCGGCCGGCTGAATTGCAACGCAGCGATATTAGATGATACCACCGCGCTTAGCCCATCCTGGCTGCGAATTAACCGGCCTGCGCCATCGCGGGCATAAGTAATATCCGTGCTCCATTCGATATTACCGATCGTATCTACGGGAACTCCGTCCGCAGGCGTATCGTCGTCACGGGGAATCTTGAAAGTAATCGTATTGCCGGTTGATCCTTCCGTCAAGCTCACCTTTGCCGGGGCGCTCTGGCGCAGCTCCCGCACCATCGGTAATAACGCAAATAATAAATCCTGCCGAAGCTTGGTGGGGATATCACTGACAAACAAAGAGTTTTTACCGGCGACTACCGCGTATCCAAAACCCATGGCGATAACCGAGAAAATTATCAAAGCCACCAAAACCTCAATCAGCGTTAAGCCTTTTTTCATTTCTTTAGCGGTTAACCACTTGCGTGATCAACTGTACCGGGGAATCAATAATCAGATTCCCGTTAGTATCTTCTCCCATATCCAGATCGCCGTTTAAATTAAGATCCTCTCCGATGACCCGGTTCCCTTGCGGCCAACACACCGAGACGGTCACCAGCAAAAACTCATCGTCGGTATCGTCAACATAAACTATCCCGCTGCTGCCGGAAATGTTATTCACTGAAAATTTTAAACCATTATAATCAGTAACGATATCCGGAAAAGGTGTATTGCGGATTTCCTCGATTAAACCTAAAGCGGCGCTGGAAGCGATGCTTGAATTTTTGGAGACGCGGATTAAATCCATCCCTGCCACATACATCAGCAGTAATCCGCAGATGGCAAATGCCGCAATGGCGCAAGCCAACATCACCTCCGGTAGAACAAAGCCTTTTTTCAGCCTTAATTTCATCTTTACTGCTCCCGCCAGGTAACTACCTGCTTGCTTAATAACTGCACGTTAGCCAATGCAGACTCGATTTGAGAAAGGTCATAGTTTATATCAACGCTCCCCCGTACTTCGGTATCTGCTGTCGCTGAACTTTCAGCGACCACGCTACCATTAGTCGTTACATTACCAGTCATCATTAGGGATCCAATCACATAAATTATACCGCTAAAATCAACTGTGCCGGACATATGCACATCGCCATTTACAACTAAAATACCACTTCCCACAAGTTCGCCAGCTATCACCAGGGTATTGCCAGAAGCCACGTTTACCCAAGTAATGCCATCCACAGGCGCATTCTCAAAATTGGAATCAGTGTAAACATGCGTCGCTCCTGCCTCCATAGTCGTCTTGGAAACACCAAACATATTCGCGAAATTAATTGTATCATCATTCTCTTTAAAGGGTTCATCGATAGTTGCAGCCACGCCCCTAACCACCAGATCAACGGTTGTATCTATCGAATATGGAAACTTTGAAGGGTCAATATCGCCTGTTTTTATTGTAGCGACTACAGTTCTACTAATCATTAAGTCGCTTGGTAATCTTGGCAAAGTTACGGTACCGGTGGAAGTTACAATCCAGTAATTACTCGTGCCCGCCACAAGTTCAGGCGAAGTCACACTAAAAGCATAATTAATTCCACCCAGAGTCCCGCTGGCAGAAGCCAGGCCGGGGTTAGCTTTTACCGTAGCAATCCCTGCTTCCGCCAACCAAAAAGCCCGCAGGGAGCTGGCATGCCGGTTGGCCTGTAAGCTTTCACTTACGGCATTAAGATATAAAGCGACCAATAAAGACGACAAGACCAAAGTTAATAAAAGCGCGAAGATTAGAACTACCCCCCGATTATTAACCATTTCTGATCTGCACCTCCTCCGTTAAACTATAGTCTTCCTGTAAGCCTGGCTGACTGCTTTGGCCTGAAATAGTAACCACCAATTTTTTGCTCGTCAGTAAGTCACCGGTATTGAGCGGCACAATGCTCCCGGAAGAATCAATTGTAGC
>JAGVOR010000072.1 GCA_020052635.1 Candidatus Omnitrophota bacterium | reverse complement strand
TAAGCTTTTGGATTCAAGTTTGACGGCGAAAAGGCGCCTTAATTTCTTCGCCCATTCTTTAGGTGCTTATCATGGGGAGAAGATTGAAACTCAATGGGATTTTTTAAGTAAAATGACCCAGTGGGGGGTGCGGGTCAATTCCCGTGCCGCACTCTGTGCTAATATTGAAGAAGTGGTTAGTTATTGCCAAAAATGGCAAAACCAACGCGATGAACTTTCCTATGAAATTGACGGGGTAGTCGTAAAACTGAATAGTTTCAGCCAGCAGAAAGATTTAGGCTTTACCGCCAAATCTCCGCGTTGGGCAGTGGCTTATAAATTTCCTGCCCGTCAGGCGACTACCAGAGTTAAGGCGATTAATATTAATGTCGGCCGTACCGGGGTAATTACTCCGGTAGCGGTGCTTGAGCCGGTTGAATGTTCCGGCGTAATGATTAGTAATGCTACTCTGCACAATTTTGATGAAATCGCAAGATTGGGTTTGCGGGAAGGGGATCGGGTGTTGATTGAGCGGGCCGGGGATGTTATTCCGAAAGTGGTAAAAGTAGTGGAGCAAAAAGGCAGCCATCCTTATATTAAGCCGCAAAATTGCCCGGCCTGCCGGGGAAAGATCGTTAAGGAGAAGGAAGAGGATGTTGCTTATCGCTGTATCAATCCTAATTGTCCGGCACAGCTGGAGCGGGCGCTTTTGCATTTTGCCAGCCGGGATGCTTTGGATATTGAAGGATTAGGAGAAGCGGTAGTTGCACAACTGGTAAAATTGGGACGGTTAAAGAGCTTAGCGGATATTTATAAGTTGAAAATCAATGATTTATTGGATGTAGAGTTATTTAAAGAAAAGAAGGCCAATAATCTCCTTCAAGGAATTCAGAAAAGCAAAAAGCAGTCTTTAGCGCGCTTAATTTTTGCTTTAGGTGTTCGGCATGTGGGGCAGAAAGCCGCCTATACCCTGGCAACCGAGTTTGGTACTCTGGATAAACTTATGCAGGCTAAGCTTAGCGATTTAGACCGGATACCGGAGATCGGTGAAGTAATGGCTGCCTCGATTATGGAATATTTTTCTTTAAAACAAACTAAAAAATTGATTCTGGAATTAAAAAAATTCCAGGTGAATATGTGCCAGGAGAAGGCGCATATCGAAGCCGGTCCGTTAACCGGTAAAACCGTAGTTTTTACCGGTCAGCTAGAGGGGCTCTCCCGTTCTCAGGCAGAAAGTTTATTGCGGAAACTTGGCGGAGTTCCTGCTTCCGGCGTGAGCAGTAAAACCGATTTTTTAGTCGCGGGGGAGGAATCCGGCTCCAAATTAGATAAAGCCAGAAAATTAGGGGTCAGAATTATCGATCAAAAAGAATTCTTTCGGTTGGCTCGCCTGGTTTAAACGGGCCAACCGGTTTTGATAATTGCTTATTACTGCAGGAGGAGATCGTCAATGTTGATTAAAAAGATGTTAATGCTTATATTTTTCGGTATGCTTATGTTGGAGTTGGTAGGCTGCGAAGCTTTCGTGCGTAAATTTACCCGAAAATCTAAAAAATCCGATACCCCGATTGAAATGGTGTTAGTCCCGGAAGAATATAAGGGGCCGAATATGAGTAAAGAGGAGATTTACCGCCAGTATTACACCTATTGGAGTACTTGGCATGATGAATTGCTTAATTCCCTGGTGCAAAGCGCAAGCTTAAAGAAAAGAATAGATTGCGCCGAGCAGGCATTAAAGAACTTGGTTTATTTGAGAAATATGCTGACAGCGGATGGGCAGAAGAGTTTTGATGCGCAAATCGCCAGGTTAAATGATCTGTTGGGGGAGATTAAAAACGATCCTTACGGGTCCAATAATAACCGTTCATTCAGGGAAGCGGAAAAAATTAAGTCAAATATCCATAAGGGCTTTATCTACCCTAAGATAAAGAATTATTTATTATGATTTTAGAGACAATTAATGTCGGAGTAATGCAGGTTAATTGTTATGTTTTAGCTTGCGCCGCCGGTCAAAGCGCGATAATTATCGATCCGGGGGATCAGGCGGATAAAATCAATGATGTTTTAAAGCGGCATCAATTAAAACCTGCGATGGTAATTAATACCCATGGCCATTATGATCATATCGGCAGCGATGATGAATTCGGGGTACTAGTCTGTGCACATAAAAAAGACCTGCCGATGCTGCTTGACCCGCGGAAAAATCTTTCGGCCAGCTTTTCGCTGGCCTATAAAGTCCGTTCTGCGGTTAGGGCGCTGGAGGACAAAGAAGCTATCATTTTGGATTGTTTGGAGCTGGAGGTAATCCATCTTCCGGGGCATACTCCCGGCGGTATCGGTTTATTGATGAAAAAACCTCAAAACGATATTGTTTTTACGGGGGATACGTTATTTTGCCAGGGGGTAGGGCGCTGGGACCTGCCCGGTGGAAGCCAGCGCGACCTCGAGGAAGCGATTCGGCAAAGGCTATTTACCTTACCGCTTTCGACCAAAGTTTATCCGGGGCACGGTTCATCCACTACCATCGGCAGGGAAAAGAGCGGCAGTACGTTTAGTTTATAATTAACGCGCCCTTTCTAGTTTATTTGTTATGAGGATAGAGAGGGCCAGGTAGAAAGGAGGGGCGGGGTGAAAGAGCTGATCGATTCATTCTTAGATTATCTTTCGGTTGAGCGCGCCCTGGCCAACAACACGATTGTGGCCTACCGGGCGGACTTAAACCGATATTTAGATTTTATCGATAAGCGGGGGATTACCCTGCTCTCTAAAGCCGCCAAAAGCGATATTGTGGATTTTATGCTGGCGCAAAAAGACCAGGGGATATCGCCAACCAGTATTTCGCGGCGCCTTGCTGCGATCCGCATGTTCCACCGGTTTTTAGCCAGAGAGAGGATTTTAAAGAGCGATCCGACTACTTTGATTGATTCCCCGAAGTTATGGAAGAAGATCCCGGATACCCTTTCGGTGAATGAAGTGGAGGCTTTAATCAGCCAGCCGGATGTGCGCGATAAGCAAGGGATCAGAGATAAATCGATTTTAGAAACCCTTTATGCTACGGGGATGCGGGTTTCGGAATTAAGCAACCTTAAAACCAATAACGTAAATTTAGATATCGGTTTTTTGCGCTGTATCGGAAAGGGCAATAAGGAGCGGATTATCCCGTTGGGTAAAAAGGCTATTGCGAGTATCAAGCGGTACCTGGAATCCAGCCGTCCGCATTTTATGAATCAGAAGGTATCGGATTTTATTTTTGTCGGGCGCAGCGGGGCAAAATTATCCCGGCAATCGATTTGGAAACTGATTAAGCGTTACGGCCGGCAAGCTAAAATAAAAAAACTGATTAAAGTGCATACCTTGAGGCATTCATTCGCTACTCATTTATTGGAAAGAGGGGCGGATTTACGTTCGGTCCAGGAGATGCTGGGGCATGCCAATATTTCTACCACGCAAATTTATACGCATATCGATAAAGAGCGGCTGAAAACAATTCACAAGATGTTTCACCCTCGCCCCTAAAGAGCAGAAGGTAGAATATGGAATTTAGAATGCAGGATAAACGATGAAAAAATACTTAGATAAATTACCTCTCCAGCTGAAAAGAATTATCCGGCAGGCGCAAGCCGCCTCAGTCAGCCTGGGGATGCCGGCATATCTGGTCGGCGGATCGGTGCGGGATTTAATCCTGGGGGTTAAGCATTTTGATTTAGATATGACTGTCGAAGGTGACGGCTTGTTTTTTGCCAGGCAGATGGCTAAAAGGCTCAGTGCCGGGTTGGTTATTCATGAAAGGTTTAAAACCGCTACTTTAATGCTTCCCGGAGATCTGAAATTGGATATCGCTACTACCCGTCGGGAGAGCTATCCGCAGCCGGCAGCGCTGCCGCAGGTTAGCCCGGGAGGATTGCCCGATGACTTGGCGCGGAGGGATTTTACGATTAATACCCTGGCAGTAAATATTAATCCGGGACAGGATCATCAAATCATTGACCTGTTCGGCGGGCAGAAAGATTTAGCCGCCGGACGTATTCGTATCCTGCATGCTTTAAGCTTTCAAGATGACCCTACCCGTATTTTAAGGGCACTGCGTTTTAGCTGCCGCTTCGGGTTTAGGATCGAAACCGCTACCCTGGGGTTACTAAAAAAAGCGGTAAAACAGGGATGTTTGGCTTGTGTCAATCCGCATCGCCTGCGCGATGAACTGATCCTGCTGCTTAAGGAAAATGAACCCTTTAAACCGCTTAGGGAGTTAAGCAGATTAGGGGCGCTTTCTTGCCTCCACCCCAAGCTTAAAGTCAGCCGGGGAACGCAAACCCTGTTTCGTTTAGCTAAACAGCAATTGGACTGGTTTGCAAAAAACTTTCCGCGCCGCCGGGCGCTTGATCGTTGGCTGGTTTACTTTGCGCTTTTACTTGCACCGCTTAGCCGGGCACAGATCAAGCGGGTAATTGATCGCTTAAGCTTGCGTAAAGGCGAAGTTAAGCGCCTGCTGGGCTATTATCGGCAGCGGAGCAAAATTATTTACGTTTTGAGCAGAAAAGAGGTCACTGCGGATAAAATCTTTTCTTTAGTTGAGCCTTTAAGTTATGAAGCGGTTATTTTGCTCAAAACAACCGTAAAAAATAAATATTTACAAAAACACCTTCTGGAATTTTTCGCCGTTTATAACGGGATGCGTCTTTGTGTCGGTGGGCATGATTTGGGGTGCCTGGGGGTTTTGCCCGGACCGCGCTATCAGAAGATCCTGGCGAAAGTACTTAAGGCTAAACTTAACGGCCAGGTAAACGGCCGCCGGGCAGAGTTAGTTTTGATTAAAAAATTAGCGGCAGAGAAATAACAACTGGGGAGCAAAAATATGTCGAGGCATGAGCGAGTCGAAGAAGCGATCAAAAAGGAAGTTAGTTTGATTATTCATGATGAATTAAAAGACCCCCGGATCGGCTTTGTAACGGTTACGCGGGTGGAGTTATCCAAGGACTTAAGGAATGCTAAAATTTTTTACAGCGTTTTGGGTAAGGAGGAGGCTAGCAAAAAAACTAAACTTGCCCTGGATTCGGCTTTAGGTTTTATCCGCAGCCTGGTAGCGCAAAGGATCAACCTGCGTTTTGCCACCGAACTGATGTTTGAAGAGGACCATTCGACCGAATACAGTGTTAAGATTCAGGAGGTGCTTAATGAAATTAAAGAAAAGCTGCCTCCGTCTTCTGCCGGAGAAACCGATCCAGATGCCTAAAATAAGGAGTCTAAGTTGAGTATAAATGCCATTTGCCGCAGTATTAAGAAATATCATAATTATTTAATCGTTGCTCATACTAATCCCGAGGGGGATGCTTTGGGGGCCGAGTTGGGATTTTATTATTTAGTAAAGCAATTGGGGAAACGAGCAACGATTATTAGCGATGATCAACTGCCTTATGGTTATGATTTTCTCCCCGGTCTGCAGTATATCCGGCGCTTGCATAAGCAATCAAGCCGGATTAAATTCGATTGCTTGGTAGTTCTGGACTGCGCCGATTTAAAGCGTACGGGCGGAGTTTATAAGCTGCGCCAGGGCCAGCCGGTACTTAATATCGATCACCATATCAGTAATCAAAACTTCGGTGATGTCAATTGGGTGAATCCCGGTTCTTCTTCCTGCTCAGAAATGATCTACGATTTATATAAAAAATTACATCTGCGTTTTGATCAAAAGTCTGCTCTAGTTTTATATACCGGGATGATGACGGATACCGGGTCTTTCCGTTATTCTAATACCTCCAGCGCCACGTTTTCTGCCGCTGCCGAGCTTGTGCAATACGGGATTAAGGTGGCCCGGGTTTACCGGTTTGCTTATGAGAATATCCCTCTGGCAGCAGTTAAGCCCCTGCTTAAGATTCAATCCGGGGTTAAATTTTTCGCGCAAGGTAAAATCGCCGTTTTTACGATTGATGAGTATTTTCCCGGACCTGGCGTTTCGGCAATTGACCTGGCGGATCAGGTCTTGAACTTCGGCCGCCTAATCAAGGGGGTAGAGGTGGTCGCATTATTTAAAAATAATTTAGGGAAAAGATCAGAAGTGCGGGTTAATTTGAGAAGCCAAGGCAAGGTGGATGTGAATAAGATCGCAGCATTTTTCGCAGGGGGAGGGCATAAAACAGCCGCCGGTTGCACTCTCGCGGGGAATATCCAGGCGGTCAGGCGTAAGGTTGTTGCTAAAATCTGCAGTGAACTTAAGATAATTTTCCGATGTTGAAGAAAGCACATTAAAAGATGAGGATTATTTACGGGATTAAAAGAATTATCCGTTTTAAGAGGCCGGTCATCGCCTTAGGGGTGTTTGATGGCTTGCATCTGGGTCACCGTAACATCTTAAAGGCGGCAGTGAAGAAAGCCAGGCAGATTAAAGGGGCCAGTTTAGTCTTGACTTTTTTTCCCCATCCGCAAGGCAAAGCCAGCCTGTATTCTTTAAGCCACCGTTTAAGGTTAATTGCCGAGTTAGGGGTGGATGTCTGTATCGTGATTAATTTTAGCCGCAGTTTCTCTAAAATCAGCGCCCGGGATTTTATTGCTAAAATACTTTTTGAGAAAATTCACCCGAGCTTTGTTTACGTGGGGAAGAATTTTCATTTCGGCCGGGGGGCGATGGGTGATAGCCGTTTGCTGTCGGCAAGCGCCAAAGAATATAAATTCGGGATTAAAATTTTCCAGGTCATCAAGTCAAGCGGTATGAGCATAAGCAGTACCGAAATTAGAAAGTTAATAAAAAATTCCCAATTGCCTAAAGCCCAGAGATTGCTTGGGCGCCGGATCAGTGTTTTAGGCACCGTGAACAGAGGCAGCCGGCTGGGCAGATGGTTAGGGTTTCCTACTGCCAATATCAAACCGCATCATGAGGTGATCCCCCCGCCGGGGATCTACGCCGTGCAAGTAATATTTTCTAAAAAAAAATATAACGGAATTTGCTATATCGGCCACCGGCCGACGATTGGGCTTAAAAATAATCCGCTGGTTATTGAAGTCCATATTTTTGATTTTCATCAAGAGATCTATGGTAAGACCCTGGAGATTCAATTTGTAAAATTCATCCGCCAAGATAAAAAGTTTGCTTCTTTAAGTGAATTAACCGCCCAGATCCGTAAAGATATCGCTGCTTGCCGCAAAATTCTTTAATCTTATCC
>JAGVOR010000041.1 GCA_020052635.1 Candidatus Omnitrophota bacterium | reverse complement strand
ATTCGGAACCTTGATTTGGGATACCGTAAACAATATCTTTCTGCCTGCTTCTTACTATGCAGTAGATATTGGGGTGCAGGATAACTCCGGCACAGCCTGGACGATTACGCATACGCGGACGAACCTGGCCAGCGGTACTAACAATCTGAATGGCAAGGTTAATGTTTCTTTCAACAAGCAAACGAGCTCCACAGTGGCAACAGAGTTACAAAAGGTAAGCTATGGAAATAGCAACAGCATTGCTTATACTAAAGCGCAATTGTCCGGCGGATGGTTGCGTATTTATTACGGTGTAGGAACCGGTGAGGCAGGTAAAGATGCCCCGGGAGTAACCCCGATCGGTTTGGATACTCCGGCGGGTACCTACAGCGGTTCTGTAACGATTACGTTAACCCCGTAATTTTAGGGGTTTTAAGGCGGTGGTAAAATGAAAAACATACTTATGGGTATGGTTTTCGTAATAGTTGCGTTTTGCGCAACTGCTTCTTGGGCTGCTTCGAGCCAAACCGTGACGGTTAACGCGACAGTCGCCGTTTTAACCGGAGGGTTATCGGTCAGTGTCAGTAAAGTTACCGGCACGGTTTGGACTCCTGCAACAGCGATTAGCTTCGGGACATTAGTTTGGGACTCGGTGAATAAGATCTTTCTGCCTAATTGTTACTATGCAGTGGATATCGGGGTTACGGATAATACCGGCACGGCCTGGACCTTGACCCACACCCGCGCTTCCCTGGCTAATGGATCAAGCAACATTAATAACAAGGTTAACGTTTCCTTCAACAAGCAGACAAGCTCCACCACCGCTACAGAGTTACAGAAAGTTAGCTACGCCAATAGTAACGGTATCGCCTATACTAAAGCGCAGTTATCCGGCGGCTGGCTGCGTATCTATTACGGTGTCGGTACCGGGGAAGCAGGAAAAGATGCCCCGGGTGTTACGCCGATCGGCCTGGATACGCTGGCAGGAACTTATTCCGGTTCTGTAACGATTACACTTACTCCGTAATTGATTAATCGTAATAATTGTAGTATAGTATTAATAATATAGAAGGAGGGTTCTTTTTGTCTACTCGGCCGCGTATTATTACAGCTATCTGTTTTTACCTGTTGGGCAGCGTATTTGTTTCTGCCGCACAGGCAGATAAGCTTCCTTTTATGAATCAATCGAAAATTCGAGTGATGGTTGCCCCGGGTGAGCGGGCTTTTGGAGAGATCACGCTGGAGAATCCGACGGCGGAGGCCAAGAGCATGCGGTTATATCTTGAGGATTGGTATTATCTTCCGGGCGGCTCAGGGGCTAAAGAATTCTTACCGGCTAATTCTACCGAGACGTCGGCCTGTCCCTGGATAAGTTTTTCTCCGGCAGAGGTTACTGTCCCGGCCTACGGTAAGCAGAAAATCAGCTATTCGGTGAACGCCCCGGCGGATGCAACGGGGGCGCGATTTGCGACTTTATTTTTTGAAACCTTGATTAGTAAAGGATTGATCGCGGCTACTGACCGCTCTGCCGGCCTCGATGTTAATGTCCGGGTCGCTACTTTATTTTATGTCGAAGTCAAGGGCACGATTAAGCGAACCGCCAAAATCAGCAATTTAAATATTGCACCCTCCCAAGAAGAAAAAGGCTCACTGGATATTACCCTGGATTTTGAAAATACCGGCAACACCGATATTACGACTGCCGGAAATTTTAGCCTGATGAATCAGGATGGCTTGGTGAGTGCCCGCGGGGCATTTAATAATGTCTACACATTTACCGGCGGAAAAGGCACATTGCTTGGCACCTGGAAAGGCAAAATTCCTGCCGGTGAGTACGATTTAATCATTACTATTGACCTGGGTAAAGCTTTGACGGATGCCGGTATCGGTCGTGGCCCGGTGATCACTAAAGAAGCTTCAGTTACCATAGGAGAGAACAATCAAATTGTTCAGATCGGCCAGCTTCAGTAATATGTTTTTTCCTGCTGGGAGGTCACTTAATAGATCCCGTCGCTGTCCGGGGGTTTCCCGAAAACCCGTTTTTTTCGCCAGCCTAACCCTTCTTTTTATCATTTCCTTTTTAATTATCTTACCGCGCTCGGTTTTTGCCTATAGCCAGATTGCCGAATTTCTGTGCGAAGAAGGCTTAAGGGACCTGGAGCATGGTGATCTTGAGGCTGCGCAAGAGGAATTTAACCGCGCCCTGGTTGCCGAACCGGGTTATCCTCCCGCGATTTACTATCTAGGAATAATCAGTGAAATGTCCGCTGTGCCGGTGGGGCGAAATGATTCTATTGCTGGCGGGCATATTTCTTCCGGGTTGGACCGCCAAACCGCGATGAATAACACGCTGGACCAGGCTAAAATCAGGCAAACCATGCAGGAGGATGAGGGCTTAAGCGCTGCCCAGATTTTTGTTCCCCAGGCCGGGCAAGCCGATAGTGTCTTCTCCAGAAAAAAACTTCCTTCGCACTACCTGCTTAATGATCCCAGCTTATCTTTGCAACAGCCGATTGAAATCCAAGAAGGTAAATATGTTATTTTCAGCGGCAGCAATATTACGCGGTTCTTAGTTATGCAGCCGGAATTACTCTATGCCGAACGATTGAATCAGCATGAAATTTCGGTGTTGGCTAAAGGCCGGGGGTTGGCGACGGTAATTATCTGGGATGATTTTGGCCGCATCAGCATCGAATGTACGGGAGTGCTGCCGGTGCCTGATTCTCCGACCTTGGAAGAAACGATGCGTAAAGAAGAGCAGTCGATGGGTAATTTTAAACTGCGCTATAACCTGGATTGGTATTCTTATTACACCGGCCGCCGGCTGGGGACAGTTAATCGTAACGGCAACTATTCTTTTATCCATAATTTCCGGATGGATGGGGCTACTCCTTATGGGTTACTGGATGCCTCGGTGACTGAACGCACCCTCCCGGGGACTACGGATATGACTTATATTTCCGCGGGGATCACGAATGGTCGGCTGGGGCCTTTCGAGGGTTTTAAGCTGCGGGCAGGCGATTATAATCCGTATCTTAATAACCTGGCTGTGCCGGGGGCAGACTTAAGGGGTGTTTATTTTTCTTCCCCTGCTTTTCATAATGTGCTTGATTACGCAATTTTTTGGGGTAGAGAGAACGGCGGCCGTTTCGGTACTTTATCGATGATCGATTGGAAGACCCAGCATGCCTTTATCAGCGGCGCCCAACTTAATTTTTCCCCCACAACCTGGCAGAATTATAAGTTCAGTGTGGCGCACGGCTGGGGCAGGGACCGGCAGGGTTTTCTGCGAGATTACGCTTATGATTTAATCGCCAGCTGGAATTTTAAAAAGTTCGGTTATAGTTATGAGATCGCCAGCGACACTAAAAATTTAGCCCAGACCTTTACCAGCCGTTACAACGGCAAAGACCTTTACGCCAATTTGCAGTTGAGGGATATCGATAAAGAGTTTGTCAGTATTACCGGCCCGGGCTGGAGACAAGGTGAATTGGGGGCGCTCCTGAATTTAAACTGGCGGCCCACAGATAACCTTACTTATACCCAGCGCCTGGATGTGTATCGCGATCGTTTATACCCGGCAGAAGATAATCGGGACCGTTTTAACGAAGATTTAGACAGTACTCTGCTTTACCGGATCGACCCGTTGACCAGCGCAGAGATCACCTATACCCTGCAGAATGATCTGGGTAAACTATCGCAGGTAAGGTATCAGGCGGCCGGCGGCGGAATTAACCGGTTGTTCTCGCTATTTGGAAAAGAAATTTCAACTTATTTAAAATATTCTCACCAGGATAACCGTAATTTTTCCGCTGCGACCTTAGACTATTATAATGAAAAATTTTATGCCGGATTACGTTTTAGTATTATCGGGTCCCTGTATTATTATTATAATCGGGAGCTCAACTGGCTTACGGCGCGTAACTCCGGCGGCCAGGCCCGGCCGAATGTTACTGAAACCGGCATAGACTGGTATGACCGGATCGGTAAAACCCCGTTTTGGGGATCGATGCGTTTTACTTACCGTGATGAAGAGCGGGCCAATTCACCTTTATCATTTTTGGCGGGAGAAGATTATATCGAAGGCTACGGCGAATTATCCTTTAGGCCTGCCGATGGCCAGGAGGTTTATGCTTCCGCCAGGGTAAGAAATATCTGGAAGGAGAACAATAACGCCACCAGCCGGGTAGAGGCCAGCTTTAATGTCGGGATGAAATTGCTTTGGGATACCGGGGTGCGCTGGGATGCGGTTTCAACCATCCAGGGGTATGTATTTAAAGATTACAATTCCAACGGCCTCTTGGACCGGGATGAGCCCCCGGTTTTTGGGATTAAGATCTGGCTGGGCAAGAAGCAATCCCAGATCAGCGATGAGTTGGGGTATTTTAAGTTTCTTAAGGTACGCGGTAAAGCAGCCTATGTTACTTTAGATACTGCCACCCTGCCGCCAGGCTATATCTTGACGGTTCCGGTAACCCAGGAGATCCCGATTGCCTCTGCCGCTGCCAACAAGGTTTACTTCGGGATTACCTCGCGTTCGGAGATCCGGGGTATCGTTTTTGAAGATACCAATGAAGATGGCGAGTATTCCATCGGAGAAAAGGGTGTTCCCGGAGTAGCGATTACTCTGGATGGAGAGAAAACGATTATTACCGGGGTTGATGGCAGCTACGTTTACGCACAGGCTACGCCCGGAGAACATGAATTAACCGCGGATCTCGACACGATTCCGGTGTATTACCTGCCTTTAACCGTCCTGAAAAAGAAATTCCCCCTGCAAGAGGGGGAATCTTCGGTTTGGAACATTCCTCTACGTAAAATACAGAAATAAAGGAAAGGAGGAGAGTTACCGGGTATAAATTGTTTTTACAGCAGCGGTAACTTTGTCTCCTTGGGCAAGAAGGGTTTCTTTGCTCTCCTCCTTTTCTATGAATTCTTCTCCTACCGTGGCAGCGGCATTATTCCTGGCAATATCCTGTTTTTGGTAATCGCGCATGGCTGTTTCCGGGATGCGCGCCGGAGCATTTACTCCCGGGATGGAAGGGATGGTTAGCGACATAGCAATTGTTACGCTATCACCCGCCCAAACAGCCGAAACCATTAAAAGAACGAACAACCCCGTTAAAATCCCCATTTTTTTCATGTTGCACCTCCTTGCCCGTTTTTGCTTTAGCCCAATAAAAAACCCCGGTTTTTTTCGAGCCGGGGCCATAAAAAACCCTAAAAGGATATTTTAGGGTTCTCATCCTTTGGCAGTGCAGCCATCCGAATTTCTTCGGATCTGTCACTTTGCGCCCCAGCATTACTGCTAGTTAGCCTTTTTCAAAGCTGTTCCAGATTGTAATAAAGCATAACATATCTTTTGGAGGATTTCAATAGACAGGGGAAATATTTTTTTTGTCCTAAACTATTGAGAAAAGGGTAATTACAGCAATTAATCCCGGAAATCTTAGCTGTCTTCCGCTGGTTCTATGCAATTTTAGGCAGCCATTAAGTTAAACGGAGTTGAAGGCTTCGAATTTAGGTTTAGGGTTATGTTCGCGAGATTTTAATTATCATCTTAAGATTCGGGGTTAGTATATAACTGCTTGCTATTATTGAAATTTAGCGTCAAATATAACAGATTTATACTTGACAAGATGTTATTTCGTTGTAAAATAGTTTCACGTTTACTTATTTTATATAATACCCGGCGCTTATGAGAGATTGCGTCGGTTCACCCGAGAGGGTGACACTTGGCCTATCCGATAGGCCAAGGTGGTTAGCCCTTTCTGGGCAGGGAGGCTAAGATGTTCAAAATAAAGGTAAGTAGGATTTTTATAATCGTTTTAACCTGTATTTTTATTTTTAAATTAGATGCTTACGCGATTGACCCGCAGCAGACCGCGGGTGGCCTGGAGAAGCTGCAGCAGGACCAGGATATGAGTAAAAAGCTTGAACAAAGAGTAGGGCAGAAGAAAGAGAAACCTGAAATCCAGGAGAAGGATCAGGCTGCCCCTGCTGTTGCGGAAGGGGAAAAGGTTTTAGTTAAGAAAATCAATGTTGAAGGAGTAGCAGTGCTTTCGGCGGCCGAGATAAGCAAGATCACTACCCCTTATGAAAATAAGAAACTTTCCATCACTGAAATGCAAAAGGTAGCGGATTTGATCACCGATCTCTACCGGACTAAGGATTATCCGACCTCGCGTGCCTATATTCCTCCCCAAACGATCGGCAAAGACGGAGTAATGGTCATCCGGATTGTCGAAGGTAGAGTGGGCGAAATAAGCGTTAAAGGCAATAAATTTTTTAAAGACCGGCTTTATAAAAAAAAAATTGAAACTCAAGACTAATGACCCGTTTAACTATTCCTCGCTTCAAAGGTCTTTAACCCTGATTAATGAGCGTCCGGACAGGTTCGCTAAAGTGATCCTGGTTCCCGGCAAAACCCCCGGTTCTACCGATATTGTTATTGATGCCAAAGATTACCTGCCGATCCATATTGGATACGCCCATGATAACTTTGGTTCCCGTTATGTCGGCCGGGATAGGGATTCGGTTACCTTTGAGCACAATAATTTACTGGGTTTTGATGACCAGCTTTATTTTCAATTTATGCGTTCGGAGGACTCTTTAAGCACCCTAAAGAGCGGCCGGTATATTTTTCCGGTAAATGATGGCTTAAACTTAGGGGTTAATGCTTCTTATGCTAAAACCAGGCTGGGCAGGGAATTTGAGTCACTGCATTCTTTAGGAAAATCTATGATCAT
>JAGVOR010000178.1 GCA_020052635.1 Candidatus Omnitrophota bacterium | reverse complement strand
TACTTTATGCCCTTTACTTTTAAGGTAAGTAAAAAGCATCTCAGACTGCGTGCTCTTACCGCAGCCCTCGGATCCTTCGAATGTAATGAATTTGCCTTTCATAATTAATCCTTAAAATCTAGCTGACCGATTGTCTATGGTCGACGGCACTTTGTTATTTAAATGAGACAGACAAGTTTCGCAGCGAGTGTCGATTTTAGCCAATGGAGCTTGAGCATTTTCGGGCATCCCAAGGCCAAGCCTTCAAGGCTTGGCAATCTTGGGACGGCGATGCTGTATGAGGCCGTCTCCGCTAGAGCGGGACGGCCGAGTTCAGCAGCCGCCGAAAATGCGAAAGATCATTGGCATCCGCCGCAGGCGGAAAATCGACCCGAGCGAGAAACTTGGCAGGCTCATTTATAATTTTCGCCGCCAAGTTGTACCGTCTTTAGTGTCTTCTAAGATGATACCTTCTGCTTCCAGTTTTTTACGTATACGGTCAGCTTCCCCGAAATCTCTTCGTCCTTTTGCTTCCTGGCGTAAATTTATCAGCTCATCAATATTCTCATCTTTCGAGCCGATCCCCCAAAACGCTTGTAATTTATCTAGGTCTATTCCAAATATACCGGTAAGCTCTTTAAGCGATACCCAAGCTTGAGCGGTATATACCGCATCATCAATATTCCTGTTAGCAGCGCTGACTAATTCAAATATTTGAGCTAAAGCTTCTGGAGCATTAAAATTGTCATCCATCGCTGCTATAAATTTTTTACTTATAGCATCCAAAGCGGCATTTTGTTTGCCGCAACCTTGCGAATATTTCCCGCCAATTTTATCCGCAAGAATAACTATGCGCTCCAAAGCCTGCCTGGCTTCTTGAACTTTTTCATCGGTATAATCAACCGGATGCAGATAATGCGTCGAGAGAAAGAGTAACTTCAACAAATCGGCATTTTTGTATTTGGCCAGAAAATCCCTTACGGTAACAAAGTTACCTAAAGACTTGGACATTTTCTGGCCGTTAATCGTCAGCAACCCGTGATGCATCCAGTAGCGGGCAAATTTTTTCCCCGCGCCTTCGGATTGCGCAATTTCATTTTCATGATGCGGAAAAATAAGATCGATGCCGCCGCCGTGGATATCAAATTCATCCCCTAAAATATCCGAACTCATTACCGAACATTCGATATGCCAGCCGGGCCTGCCCCTGCCCCAGGGGCTATCCCAGGATGGCTCATTAGGCTTAGCGGATTTCCATAAAGCAAAATCAAGCGGGTCCCTCTTTTTTTCGCCCAGCGCAATCCGGGCGCCGGCCTCCATTTTCTCCAGTGCCTGGTTAGATAACTTCCCGTAATTTTTTGCTTTTTTAATATCAAAATAAACGTCGCCTTCGGCAACATACGCGCTTCCCTTATCAATCAGCTGCTGAATAAATTTTTGCATCAACGGCTTATCGGGGCAAACATATTCGGTAGCTTTAGGCTCAACATCCGGATCCAGAATTCCCAGGCTTTTCATG
The DNA here is from genome assembly GCA_020052635.1 of Candidatus Omnitrophota bacterium. Classification (GTDB taxonomy): domain Bacteria; phylum Omnitrophota; class Gorgyraeia; order Gygaellales; family Profunditerraquicolaceae; genus UBA6249. The sequence continues at coordinate 7,473 of JAGVOR010000178.1, read as the reverse complement.
TCCTCATGGTAAAGATCGAGGTACTTGGCGGATACTTCCTTAACCGCACTGTTTAAATCCTTCTCCTTAAACTCCGCTTGAGCTTTACTGATAATTTTATCGTCAACATCGGTAACATTCCTGGCAAATTTAACTTTATATCCCCGATAAGTTAAGTATCTTCTGACAACATCGAAGATATAGGCGCTGCGGGCGTGGCCTAAATGCGGCGCATCATAAACCGTCGGCCCGCAAACATACATTTTGACCTCGTTAGGTTTTAAGGGGATAAATTCTTCTTTTTTTCTGGTGAGGGAATTATGTATAAAAATTTTATTTCCCATATTAAATACCGATATTAATTTTAGTAGATGGCTTGCCTTGGTTTCGAGCAGGGCGTGGAGGCAAGGAGCGGGCACGGTCCCGCCACGGTTTCTGGCGGGGAGCGACGCAGCCGACCCGAGCGAAGTTTTGCCGCGCCGGGGCAAAACGAGCGCCCCTGCGAGAAAACAAGGCAAGACAGAATCTACTAAAATTATTTTTTCTCTAAATCCTTAACTCTATCCTGCAGCTCTTCAATGGTCTGCATAATCGGGTCCAGGACATGCACATGGTCAAGGCTGACGTCTATCTTTTTACCATCCTGTTTGGTGATCCTGCCTGGTACACCCACTACCGTAGAGTTAGGCGGCACATCCTTGATCACCACCGCATTAGCCCCGATATAAGAATTATCTCCGACTACAATATCGCCTAAAACCTTGGCCCCGGCGCCGATGACTACGTTATTGCCGATGGTCGGGTGGCGCTTGCCCTGAACAATTCCTGTGCCGCCTAAGGTTGCACCCTGATAAAGCAGGACATCATCTCCGATAATCGAGGTTTCTCCGACTACCACTCCTAAGCCATGATCGATAAAAAAGCGTTTACCGATTTTAGCTCCGGGATGGATTTCGATCCCGGTAAAAAATCTGGCAATTTGAGAGATGAGGCGCGCCACAAAGAATATTTTAACCCGGTAAAAGAAATGCGCGATCCGGTAAGAGATTAAAGCATGCAGGCCCGGATAAAGCAGCATCACTTCAAAAAACCCTTTAGCTGCCGGGTCTCTTTTTTGAGCTGCCCGGATATCGGCGTAGAAAAACACGGAAATCAGTATGAGTTTAACGGCGGCAATGGCTAATAAAATAATTAAAATATTCGTCATACAAATCATTTTATATCTCCTTAATCAAAGAAGCTGTAGCGTAGCAGGCAATCGCCGAGGCCTGCCCTATCGCATCCAGGCCTTCGTTAGTTTTAGCTTTGATATTCAAAAACTCCTGGCGAATACCTAAAAGCGAACAAATATGCTCCCGGATCTGTTTTTTATAGGGGAGAAGTTTCGGCTCCTGAGCGATAACGATGACATCCAGATTATTGATTTTATACCCGCACTCCGCAACAAATTCATTAACCAACTGCAAGAGCTTACTGCTGGCAATATCTTTATATTCGGCTGAAGTATCCGGAAAATGCTCTCCGATATCCCCTAATGACAGCGCCCCCAGGAGCGCATCGCAAAGCGCATGAATTACCGCATCGCCGTCAGAGTGTCCCAACAAGCCTTTGGAATGCGCAATTTCAACTCCCCCTAAAATGAGTTTTCTGCCTTCCACTAAACGGTGAATATCATAACCGATCCCGACCCTAAAGCGCATTTTTTAACCTCTTGGCGATTAATTCCGCAAAAAGCAGGTCTTCTTGCGTAGTGATTTTAATATTGGCGTAGCTTCCCGGTACCAGCTTGACGGGCCTGCCTGTTTTTTCGATCAAAGCCGCCTCATCGGTAACTTTACTGGCCGCATATTTTCTATATGCTTGTAGAATCAGATTTTTCCTAAAAACCTGCGGGGTTTGAATCTCCCAAAGCTGATCCCGCTTGAGCGTCCGCTCGACCAAATCATTCCGTCCGGAAACCTTAATCGTGGCTTTAGGCTTAACCGCCGCCACCGCAGAGCCTGTTTTCCTGGCAGCACTAACCACTCTGGTTACCATACCCGCTTCAATAAAAGGCCTGGCGGCATCATGGATTAAAATCCAATCGCTTTCCGGGCTAAGCGCTTGCAGCCCCTGATACACCGAATCCTGACGCAAAGCCCCCCCTAAAACCACTGCCTTAACTTTATTAAAAGAATACATCTTGACTAACCGCCGGATACCTGGCTGATTCTGACGGCTGGCCACCACCACAATCTCTTTAACCTGCGGATGCCGATTTAATACGCCTAAAGAATAAGCAATCACCGGAAATTTCCCGATTTTAATTAAAGGCTTGGATAGCGGGCTTTTTAAACGCTTACCTCTTCCGGCAGCTACGATAATTGCGCTAAGCATTATTTATCGATTTTGGTAAAGATCATCCGGCCGGCCTGGGTTTGTAAAACCGAGGTCACCGCCACTTTAACATCCTGGCCGATCAAACGGCGGGCATCTTCCACCACCACCATCGTGCCGTCATCAAGGTATCCCACCGCCTGATTATGCTCTTTGCCTTCCTTGATCAATTTAATATGCATTTCTTCGCCCGGAAAAACTACCGGTTTTAAAGCATTCGCCAGCTCATTAATATTCAAAACCTTGATCCCTTGAATACTAGCCACCCGGTTAAGATTAAAATCAACGGTCAAAATTTTCGCCTCAATCAACTTGGCCAACAAAACCAGCTTAGTATCGACCTCGTTAGTCTCCGCAAAATCCTGTTCATGGATAGTAATGTCCATCCCCGGCTCATTCTGAATGGTATTTAAAATTTCCAACCCTCTTCTGCCTCTTTGGCGTTTGATCGGGTCTGTCGAATCGGCAATCTGCTGCAGTTCCCTAAGTACAAATTTAGGGATCACTATCTTGCCGCCTAAAAACCGGGTCTTACAGATATCCACGATCCGGCCGTCGATAATCACGCTGGTATCCAGCAAAACTACATCCTGGCTTTGATCCTGCCGGCGCAGGCGCACATAAGGAATAATAATATTAAACTCGTCTTTTCCGCGCAAAGCCATGACCATCCCTAAATAACAAAAAATCAAGGTCAATCCTACCCTGATCCGGGACAGAGCATCAGGCTCAATCGGCGCCAAGCTAAAAGCATCTCCCACCAGTTTAGCCATAATCAAACCTAAAATTAAACCGAATACCGCACTCGATAAACCGCTCACCGAAACTTTACGTAAACCTATTTCCAGAAGGATCATGATCATCGCGGCAATCCCGCCTAATGATATGCCGACTAAACCGTACCCTGAAGGGGCACCGCTCTGAAAACCGATAGACATACATCCCAAAACAAATAAAATCCTGGCTAATAATAAATTCATATGCCCTCCTAAAATGACGGGTTACTTACTCTTAACTGCGGATTTTAAAATAATATCTAAAGCCTCTTTTAAAGTTGAAACGCCGATAATCTCCATTTCCGTCTTCTTTAATCTAAGATTAGCAATACTGTTCTTAGGCAGAATACAATGTTTAAAACCTAGTTTCTCGGCTTCATTTATCCGGGTGAGTACCTGCGAAATACTTCTGATCTCTCCGCTTAATCCTACCTCACCCAAGACCACCGAACGGGATAAAACCTGCTGATCCCTGAAGCTTGAAGCGATCACCGCACAGACCGCTAAATCCGCCGCCGGATCCTCGATTTTAATCCCTCCGGCAACATTCACAAATACATCTTCGGCTTCAAGCGCCAAACCCAGCCGCTTTTCTAAAACCGCAACCAATAAAGACAGGCGGTTAAAATCAAACCCTTGAGCTCTACGGCGGGCATAACCAAAACTGCTTCTGGAAACTAAAGACTGGATCTCAACCAATAATGGGCGGGTGCCTTCCAGAATCGAAGTCACAATCGTGCCGGAAACATCCGCCGGACGCTCAGAAAGAAATATTTCGGAGGGATTCTTAACCTCTGCTAATCCTGCCTCCGACATCTCAAACACCCCGATTTCGTTGGTTGAGCCAAACCGGTTTTTTACTGCCCGCAGGATCCGGTAAAGCGCAAAACGGTCACCCTCAAAATACAATACCGTATCAACAATATGCTCTAAGACTCTTGGGCCCGCCAGGGTGCCTTCCTTAGTCACATGGCCGATAATAAAAATCGAGGTTCCGGTGGTTTTAGCCAACTGGGTTAAGCTTGCAGCGCATTCTCTGACCTGGCTGACACTGCCGGAAGCCGAGCTAATCTGCGGATCAAAAATAACCTGGATCGAATCAATGATCACCACCTGCGGCTTGATTTTTTTTATATATTCGGTGATTAAAGACAGGTCGGTCTGGTTAACAATGTATAAATTATCCGACCCCTGTTCGCCTAAGCGTTTGGCCCGGAGCTTAGTTTGCGCTACGGATTCCTCGCCGCTCACATAAAGCACAATTTTGCCCTGCGCCGTTAAGTGATTTGAGAGTTGCAAAGAAATAGTGGATTTGCCCACCCCGGGGTCACCCCCGATTAAAATCACCGAACCGCGGACAATCCCCCCGCCTAAAACCCTGTCCAATTCAGGCATCTCGGTTTTTAAGCGGTCCTCATCCTTAAACACTACATCCTTAAGCAGCACCGGCCCATCTTTATATAAACTAACCCGCTCTTTGGCGCCCGCAGGAACCGGAGTATAATCTTCCTCGGTAAATGAATTCCAGCTGTTACAATCCGGGCATTTCCCCAGCCACCGCGGGGACTGATACCCGCAGGATGAACAGCTAAAAACGGTTTTGGTCTTCACCCCGCACCTTCCATTTATTAATTAATTTAACACCTCGCCTCTTCTTAGACCGAACTAAAAGAAGGTGCGGGGTTAATTATTTCTTCTCTTTGGTCATTTTCAACAACTTCCAGGGATTTTTACGGATATCGACAACCAAAGCTTCCAGCTCATTATAGATCTTATCGTTATAAAGCAGTTTACCCACGGTTCCTTCCTGATTGACGATTTTAGCGATTCCGTTATCTAAGTTACCAAGAATCCCCTCGGCCTTGCTGAATAATTCATGCGTCGGGATCGGATCAACCCCGGCTAAAGACTGGCCGGCTTTAAGAAAGTTAACGTAATCATTACCGGGCATAATCTCGACGTATTTCTCGCCCAATAGCCCTAAAGTATTGACCCACACCGTCGAATCCACCGGCACGCGAACCGTATCCCTGATCCAAACCTCTAAAGCCACATCCGAATGGTTCTTATCGGGATTGAATTTCAGGTTGATCTTTTTAACTACCCCCACATCCACCCCGGCAAAACGCACGGGAGCTCCGATTCTCACCCCGTTGGCAAAATTAAAGATTAAATTTACCTTATACCCCGAACTCCAGGTTTTAAAACCTCCGATCGATAGCACAAAAACAACCAAAACGACCAAGCCGAGAAAAACAAAGATGCCAACTTTAAGTTCAAGTTTAGTTTTACCAAAAATCATTTAAGCCTCCATTGATTAATGAGCATCATCAACTATCTCAGTTATCGGCCCCTTAGATAACCCGTTAATAAACTGATGTACCACCGGATCCTGCGACGCCTGGATTTCCTGCGGCGTACCCTCCAGGATAATTTTACCCTTATACATCATTGCAACCTTATCGGCAATATGATAGGCGCTTTTCATATCGTGCGTCACCACCAAAGAGGTCACTTTTAATTTATCATGTAAAGAACGGATCAATTCATTAATGCTATCCCCGGTAATCGGATCAACCCCGGTCGTCGGTTCATCATAAAGAATAATCTCCGGGCGGATGCAAATGGCCCGGGCTAAAGCCACGCGCTTCTTCATCCCCCCGCTTAACTCCGAAGGCATCAGGTTGCCGATGCCGCCTAATCCGACTAAAAACAATGACTCCTCCACCCGCTCCAAAATTTCTTTACGGCTCAGGCGTGTATGTTCAAAGAGGGAAAACCCGACGTTTTCCTCTACATCCATCGAATCAAAAAGCGCCCCGCCTTGAAAAACCATGCTGATTTTATGGCGCAAGGCTACCAACTCCAACTCTTTTAATTTGGCAACCTCTTTGCCTTCAATCAAAACCCGGCCGGAGTCCGGCCTCAATAGGCCGATAATATGTTTGAGTAAAACGGATTTACCGCAGCCGGATCGGCCGATAATCACACAGGTCTGGCCGGCCGGGATATTTAAACTTATCCCGTCTAAAACCAGGTTCTGGTTAAATTTTTTACTTAAGCCCTGAATCTTGATCATCTTTTCTAAGGAAAGATAAAATAAAACAGCGCGGTGATAAAACAATCCGCGGCTAAAATCAACAGAAAACTAAATACTACCGACCGGGTCGTGGCCCTGCCTACTCCGGCCGCCCCGCCCTCCACATTAAAACCTTCATAGCAGCTGACCAAAGCAATCACCATCCCGAAGATCCAGGCCTTAAATAAACCGGTGAATAAATCTTTATGGATCAGTGCGGAGAAAGTCATATTGATATACATGGAGCTGGTAATCCCTAATTTGAGGACGCAAATCAGGTAGCTGCCGATAATTCCGACCAGATCCGCATATAAGGTCAATAACGGAAGCATGATCCCCAAAGCCACGAAACGCGGGACAACTAAATATTTTACCGGATTAGTCGCTAAGGTTTCTAAAGCATCGATCTGCTCGGTAACCTGCATCGAGCCCAGCTCCGCGGTATTCGCCGCCCCTACGCGTCCGGCCACGATTAACGCCGTGATCACCGGGCCCAGCTCCCGCACGATCGCCAAAGCCACTAGACTTGCAATATACATCTCCGAGCCGATCCTTTGCATAAAATAACCAAACTGCAAAGCAAAAATGAAACCGATAAATAAGGCCACGACCGAGACAATCGGCAGGCTGTCGTAACCGGCTTTCTTGGACTGCTCGATAATATGGTCATACTTATACGGAGGTTTAAAAGCCTGATATACCGTTTGGCCGGTAAGGGTGGCTAAACCGCCGAAGAAATGCATAAAAGAGATGACCTTATTCCCTAAATCCAGAAAAAACAGATCAAGCATTATTCAAAAATGAGCTCTTCGTTCTTACGGGTGACTTTAATCACCGAGCCCTCCTTATATTTTTTAGAGATGATCTCATTAGCCAAAGAATCCTCCAGGTACCTTTGGATTGTCCTTTTTAACGGACGGGCGCCGAAAACCGGGTCGAACCCTTTCTCAATCAAAAGATCTTTGGCATCCTGGTTAACCTCCAGGTAAATCTTCTGCTCCTTTAAGCGGTCAATCACATAGCCGATTTCAATATCGATAATCTTAACCAGATCCTCCCTGGCTAATTGCTTAAAGACAATAATATCATCGATCCGGTTGAGAAACTCCGGCTTAAAAGCATGTTTAACCGCCTCCAGCAACTTATCCTTCATCTCCTGATAGGTACCTTCCTCCTTCTGGGATTTGAAACCCAGGGAACCGGTTTTGCGGATCAGCTCCGCGCCGACGTTAGAGGTCATGATAATGATTGTATTCTTAAAAT
>JAGVOR010000117.1 GCA_020052635.1 Candidatus Omnitrophota bacterium | reverse complement strand
TCCCTCAAGAAAATAATGCGAAATAAATCAAATACTTTTTTTCTGATTAAACCGGCGGTATTGAGTTTTGCGCTAATGCTTATTATCGGGCCCAAGCTTGTTGGGGCGGAAACCGCTAAAGATTCGCCAATGATTATTAACGGCGATAATGTGGAGTATTCTGCCGATAGTAAGGAGGTTGTGGCTACCGGTAATATTGAAGTTATTTACCGCGGCTCCAAGCTTACCTGCAATCGCTTGAAAGTAAATATGCAGTCTAAAGAGGGCACCGCCGAAGGTAACGCGAAAATCGAAGATTCCAAGGGTATTGTTACCGGGGATAAAATTGTTTATGATTTTGAAAATAAAACGGGAATTATTTATAATGCGGATTTTAGGGCCAATCCTTATTTTGGCAAGGCCAGAAAAGTGGAAAAGCAGGGTGATACCGCTTTTATCGCTAAGTACGGTTATTTGACTACCTGTAATTTGAAGCATCCGCATTTCCGGTTTGCCTCTAAAAAGATCAGTCTCTATCCTCAAGATAAGATGCGGGCGGAGCGGACAACTTTTTATTTATGGAAGATCCCCCTGTTGTACCTGCCCCGCCTTAACTATTCGATGAAGGAACCGATTATGCATGTCCAGGTTGAACCGGGCAAGCGTAAAGACTGGGGGCCGTATATTTTAAGCACCTGGCGTTATAATTTAACCCAAAATTCCAACCTGCGCGTGTTTCTTGATTATCGTACCAAGCTGGGAGTGGGTGAAGGGTTCGATTTAAATTATAAATCTCCGGGTACCGGAAGGGGCGATTTAAAGTTTTATTTCGCCAATGAAAAATATTATAACCCGCCGGCAGGCGCCCCTACTGAATTCCAACGGTATTTCCTGCGTTGGCGCCATAAATGGAATATTGGTCCGCGCACGAACTTTATTGCCGAATTTTATAAGATTTCCGATCAGCGGCGCAAGTTTGAAAACTTTCCCGCTCCTAATCCTAATGCCCGCAATATTTTACAGGATTATTTTTTCCGGGAATATGAGAAGGATAGCCAGCCGTTGACTTATGCCTTGCTCCACCATGCTTTTAATTATTCCAGCCTCGATATCATTCTCCAGAAACGGACCAATCATTGGTTTGATCAGATTAATAAATTACCTGAGATCAGTTATAGCTTGCCCAGTTTGCAAATCGGTGAATCCTGGCTTTATTTCGAAAATTCCAGCCAATTCGGGGTTTATAATAAAAAAGCTGCTACTGCTCCGGTTAGTCTTGATGACGTTACTGTCACCCGCCTGGATACCACCAATACTTTATCCCTGCCCACCAGGATTGCGTTTTTTAGGGTTAAGCCTTTTGTGGCAAGCCGGCAAACTTTTTATGATCAGGGGGAGAACGGGCAAAGCTCGATTGTACGCACAATTTTTTACGCCGGTACAGACCTGAGTACTAAATTTTTCAAGATTTATAATGCTAAAACAAACTTTATGGGGTTGGAAATTAACGGATTACGCCATATTATTACTCCCAGTATAAAATATTTATATACACATAATCCGACCATTCCGATCAGTAACCTTAGGCAAATTGACACGGTAGATGCGATTACCCGCGGCAATACCGCTACCTTAAGCCTATCGAATAAACTGCAAACTAAGCGTAAAGGGGCAAGCGTAGATTTCGTTGATCTTTTAATTTCTACCGATTACGTATTGGCCCCTAAAAGCGGGCTAAATCAAAACAGTATTCTTTATAATCCGGGCAGCAAGCTGGAGAGCCAGTTCGCGGATATTTTGTTTAAGTTAAAATTCCTGCCTTATTCCTGGTTGAGGATGGAATCCGATGCAACTTTTGAGCATTCCGACCATACCAGCCCTAATTACAATAAATTTTCCTTAGTGAATTATTCCTTAAGTTTCGATATCGCCAAAGAGCGTTCTTTTTCGATCGGCCAACGCTACACCAGGAAGAGCTACAATGAAGTTACTGCGGGATTTTCCTGGCGGTTAAGCCCGAAATGGAAATTTAGCCTATACCAGCGTTATAATCTTAAGCAAACCGCTACGTTGAGTAAAGGTTATCAGGAGCAGCAGTATACTTTAACCCGCGATCTGCATTGCTGGGATCTTGATATCAGCCTGAATAAAAAGGAAGACACCGGAACGACTATCTACTTTACTTTCCGGCTTAAGGCTTTTCCCGAAAATGAATTCGGGTTTGACCAGCAAATGAGCAAAGAGAAATCCGGCTCTCAGTAATATAATATAGGTCACCTTTTGATCGCTAAACCAAGCATTTATCCATGAATATTTCAATCATCGGTTGCGGTTACGTGGGATTAGTCAGCGGCACATGTTTTGCCGAGTTGGGCAATCGCGTAGTTTGCGTCGATCATGATTTTAAAAAAATCAGCTCTTTGAAGAAAGGGGCCGTTCCGATTTATGAACCCGGATTATCTGAACTGGTCGCTAATAATCTAAAGAATAAACGTTTAAGGTTCACCTCCAGCATTAAAGAAGCGGTGAGAGAAAGCGGCGTGATTTTTATCGCGGTTGGCACGCCGACTTTGAACAATGGAGAGGCTGACCTTGCCGGGATCGAAGATGTCGCGCGCAGTATTGCGCGAAATATGGATGGTTATCGTTTGATCGTCGAGAAATCTACGGTTCCGGTTGAGACTTGCGCTTGGATTAAAAAGACGATTGCCGGCCAGATTAAGGGTAAATACAAATTTGATGTAGTCTC
>JAGVOR010000017.1 GCA_020052635.1 Candidatus Omnitrophota bacterium | reverse complement strand
TAACTGGAAGCTAGCGATACCGCCTTAAATCCTAATTCTCCGGTAGCCCGCTTTAACTCCTCCAGCATATCAATCGAGTTATCAACCGGCAGGACCGCAGCACCAATAAACCTATCCGGATAAGCCTTGAGGATCTTACCTACATTGTCATTAAACAGGTGTGCAACCTGGCTAATGCTGCCTAACTTTAAATGCGCATCGCTGGTTGGATAGCTTAACACCGCCCGTGTAATCCCGGCGGCATCCATATTTTTAAGCTGGCTTTCGATATCTCCCCAGCCCTTATGGAAAAAATGGGCGTTGGAGATGATCTCATCCGGCAGCCAATGGCTATGGCAGTCAATTAACATTAATGCTCCGTGCTCCTTAAGATCCGCTTGGTCATCTCTTTTTCATACATTAATTTGATCCTGGCCAATTCCCGGCGGCCAAGCTCTTTGGCGATTAATTTTTCAATCGCCTGCAGCTTGACATCCAGAAAAATAAATTCTGAATTCTTTCTTTGGCCCTGAGATTTTAATTCCGCACAATTCTTTTCTTTAGTTGCGATATAATCCTGAAATTCATTCACCAGTTTTTCAAGCTGCGCTTTCTCATGCGGCAGGTAGGAACCCATCAGGATGTTTTCGATTTCTTTTAAAATATCCCGGTCGATATCCACCTGGGTAAATTTGCGCTCGAATTTATCAAAAGACTCTTTGGTCGTTTTATACAACCAGACAAAATAACGCCGTTTCAGGTTCTTCACATCCTGATTATCCATATTTAATTTACCCTTCCTTTCGCGCCTTAATTATTTCTTAATCAACTCTACCGTATCAAAATACAACGTGCCCTTAGTCCCGGGCAGCGGCTCAAACTGAAAGATCTTAATCGGATAATCCAGCATTCCGTTTTGATCCGCATCCTGCGGCTGCCAGTCATCGCGCACAATAAACTGATCAAATGCGCAGACTACCTTCTTCCAACCAACAAAGTCATCAACAATGGCAAAACGCCAAATTTCTCCGCCGGCGTCTTTGACATCAAAAGCGATGTTTGCCTTGGAATCCGTGCCGTAAAGATAGAAGGATATCGCACTGTACTCCTCCCATTTGATATCGGAAGGCTTAATATCCCAATTGGTATTCTTGGCATCCAGGCCAAAGCCGCGGGCAATATAGATGTAGCCGCCATCGATTGCCTCATAATCAACCTTTAAAGCCTGATTACCGCTATTCTTGATATCGCTTGAGCCGCTCACCTGAACAGCCGAACCATTACCGGCGCCAAAATCAACCGTGCCCTCCGGGCCGCCGGCAACCGCGATCTCAAAATCATCCAGCATTAAATCGCCATCCGCTGCCGTACAACCATTCGACATTAACAAAACTACCGCTGCTGCTAGAAACCATAGTTTTTTCATTTTTATCTCCTCTATTGTGTTAACAAGTTGCCCTACATTCTACCTACTAACTACTACATACTATTATTTTCCAGGATCTGCGCAGAGGCGCGCACCCGGCATTCCTATTTGCCGGGGTGGCTCTGTTTAAACGGTATCACCGGTGCCGTCCAGGGTGTCTGCTGGTTAATCACCGAAATCTCCAGCGGACAGACATTCGCCGGTACGGTCAGGGCAAAACGCACCGCATCTTCAATCGCCTGCGTCCCCATCAAACGCGAGGTGTCGCTGGTAATGTTTTTGAGTTTGCCGGTTAGATCCGTATCGGTTACCCCGGGTAAAATCGAAGTCACCTTAATCCCGTGGTCGCGCAGCTCCCAGAATAAACCTTTAGAAAAAGCGCGCAAGCCGACTTTGAGCGAACTATAAACAATGAAACTTCTCGGAACCGGATCAACCAGGGTAGAGCCGGAAACGATATTGATAATTGCGCCGTACTTCTGCTTCATCATATCGTTAATCACCAGGCGGATTAAACGCACATACCCTAAATAATTAGTATGCGCCAGCTTTTCAAAATCCTCGATCGGCTGCTCGTTAAACTGATACTGCGAAGAGACCCCGGCGCAGTTAATCAGGATATCCACCTTGCCAAATTTATCCTTAGCCACTTTGACCAGATTTTCAAGGTCCTCTAATTTCGTTACATCACAGGCTACCGGCTCAACCTTCACCTTGAACTGCTTGGCAATCTCATCGGCAGCTTCCTTTAAGGGATCGAAATTACGCGCCCCGACTACCAGATTAATCCCCAGGCTGGCAGCGGTGCACGCCAAAGCCTTACCGATCCCGCGGCTGGCTCCGGTAACAATCGCCGTTTTTCCTTTTAACTCTGTACTCATAATTAATCCTCCTTAACCACAAGGTTACACCGGCCACTCCTTTAAGGCCGGGTGCTTGCCCACAAGGCCACACGCCGCAGCAGGCGGCGTACCCGCCTTTCCTATCAGGCGGGGTGCATGACGCAATTCCGATCTGCGTCGGGTGCTATATTTTACTTCTAATCCAACGACTGAATATTAATAAAGCCATTAACCCCAAACCAAAAACCGAAAAACCCACACTAAAACTTTTTTGCATAATCAATCCGCCTAAAGATACGCCGATACCGCCGGAAATAAAGCGCACCGCGCTGTTTAAACTCGCGGATTCATTCAGAAGATTGGGAGGCAAATCCGCCAGCATCGTGGATAAACCCACGTGATTAAAGGTCCAGCCCAGGCCCCAAATAATCATCACGATCGCCAATAAGTTGACCGGTACTTTAACTAAAAGCAGAAAAATCCCGATGGCCATCGCCAGAATCCCCAAATTTACTACCCGGCTCCGGCCGGATGAATCCGCTAATCGCCCTCCCCAGATCTCCCCGAATACCCCGCTTAAACTGGTCAGGGTGATCAGCATGCTGATCGTAAACTGATTTAAATACAGCTGGGTTGAAAAATAAACCCCCAGCCACTGTTGAACAGCGTGATAAATCAGGCTGATCAGAAAAATATAACCAAAGAGCATCACTACTCTTTTACTCTTAAAAGCTTCGGGGTAACCGATGCGAAATTCCGGTTTTTTCTCTTTAAAGCTGGGCAAATAGAAAAACATCACTACCCAGAGGATAAACCCGCAGGCGGCCGGGATCAGAAAAATCATCCGCCAGGCAATTATCCCGCTTAAGAATAAACCCAATAATGAAGCAATAAAAGTGGAGCCAAAAAATAAACCGATATAACGGCCGCGCTTAGCCGGCTCTAGGTGGCGGGCGATTAAAATCAAGCCCAGGGGGATAACCGAAGCCCCAAACAGCCCCATCATGAACCGGGAGACAAACAAAACTTCGATCTTACAAGCTCCGGCGGCTAAAAGATTTGCCAGCGAGAACATGAATATGCAGACCAACTCCACTTTACGGGCATCCCATAATCGCACCAGCGGCCCGTAAAGCAGGGCAGCTAACCCGTAAGGCAGCATATACAGCCAGATAATTTTACCGACCTCAAATTGAGAAAGACCAAAGCTTGCGGCAATCGAAGGAACCAGGGCCGCGCTGGCTGCCACATTAAAAGATAAAACCGCCCCTTCTAAGCAAAGGATGGCAAAGGTTATCGGGCTCACTTCTTCGCCGCTTCTTTTTCGATAATCTCTTTAAAAATCTTTAAATTAGCCTGTGAGCCTTCGTTAATGAATCCTTCAATCTGCTGATCGTTAAATTTTGCCTTAGGATCCATATGAAAATGCTGGATCCAAGTCATCTCCACGCCTTCCGGTTTCTGGGTATAGAGCCAGACAATTTTCATATACTCAAAAGGAAACAGCGGGGTCTCCCGTTGGGCATAAGCAAAATAATTCTCTTTAAAAAGTAACCTAAAGGACTGCCAGGTTTTATCATCCTCATCCGTCAGGCGGAAAGTAATCCTGTTTCCTTCTTTACTGACGACTTC
>JAGVOR010000096.1 GCA_020052635.1 Candidatus Omnitrophota bacterium | reverse complement strand
ATGAACGCATCCCGAATACCGCTCCGTCATCGATAAACTGGGGGATCTCATGGATTTTCCCCTCGCGGATTAAACGGCTGATCGTCGAAGTTAAAAGCATTACTTCATACGCCGGGATGCGCCCGGCGCCGTTCTTGGCCGGGACAAGCCGCAGGGAAATAACCCCTTTTAATAAAGTCGCCAGCTGGTTCTTGACCTCCTGATGCTGATGCGGCGGAAAAAGGTTAATTAGCCTTTCCACGGTTTGCGAAGCATTAATCGTATGCAAGGTACTTAAAACCAAAACTCCCGTCTCCGCCGCCGACATCGCCGCCGAAACCGTATCATAATCCCGAATATTGCCGATGAACATCACATCGGGGCTTTGTAAAGTAAAAGCGCGCAAGGCCACCGGATACGTCGCAACATCCAGCCCCAACTCCCGCTGGTTGATAATCGATTGCTTATCTTCAAATGTAAATTCAATCGGCTCCTCAACCGTTAAAATATGTTTTTTGGCGTTGCTGTTTATATATTCAACCATACTGGCAATCGTCGTAGACTTACCGCTGCCCATCGTCCCGGTTAAAAGTACAAGCCCTCTGGTTTCCAGGGAAAGCTTTCTTAAAATTTCTCCGGGAAGGTTAAGCTCCTCAAAAGAAGCGATATTGCTGCGCACATTACGGATAACAATCGACGGCCAATTTCTTTGCGTAAAGATACTCACCCTGAAACGGCGGTTGAATTCCGGCAGGTAGGTCGCAAAATCTACATCCAGCTTACTTCTGAAGGTTTCGCATTGCTTGGTATTGGCCAGCTGTTCAATCGCAAACATCACATCTTCAATGCTTAAAACCCGGCTTTCCATGGGCAGCACCTTACCGGCAATGCGTAAACGCGGGGTCCCTCCGGCCCGGAAAAAAAGATCAGAGGCATCCTTGGCCACCATCTCCTTGATTAATGTTTTAATGTCCATTTTTACCTCCAACAAATAAATATTAATACCCAAACCGCAAACCAGCAAGCGGTAATTTTTTGATTATAACACTTTATTGCCTTTTAATGTAGAATTAAATTCCATGTATTTGGCCAACATCAGGCGGGTTTGCGCATCCAGCGCCGGAGTGGAACCGATCACCAGGATAATAAACGGAACGAACACCCATTCCACGACCAAAGAGATATGCTTCCACCAGCCAATCCCCTTAGGCCGGGGAGGCAGAATTGTCCAACTCAAAAATATCCAGGTCAAGCTGGTCAACAGCGTAAATTTAAACAATACCCCGGTAACTTTAGGCAAACTGTAAGCAATCGCCGTGTGACTGAAGAAATTTCCTCCGAAAACTACCGGCAACGGGCCGATAATCACCAAAATCACCGCCCAAACCGCCCAAGTAACGTGGCTTTCTAAAAGATGGAATGACCTTCTGATTTTATGGAACAGCGGAATATGGCGGTTTTTAATAAACCCTTCTACCGCAAAAGGAAAATTCTCAACCCCCCAGGCCCACCGTCTTTTCTGCTTATACTGCACAACTATGGTGCGCCAAATATTGCTGGAGTAGGCCACATCCAGGGAAACCGTAACATATAACGGAATCACCCGGTAATCTCCGTTATAATATAAATAACTTTTCCAATAAATCACCGAGTCATCCGAAATCATATTCGTCGGCCAATAATCTATCTCAACCAGCGTCTTAAAACTCATGCTGTGGCTGGAAAAAGTTACAAATTTTTCCAG
The DNA here is from genome assembly GCA_020052635.1 of Candidatus Omnitrophota bacterium. Lineage (GTDB taxonomy): Bacteria > Omnitrophota > Gorgyraeia > Gygaellales > Profunditerraquicolaceae > UBA6249. The sequence continues at coordinate 2,671 of JAGVOR010000096.1, read as the reverse complement.
GCGCATGCTTTCAATCATCTGGCAAAAGGTACTGCTGATCTCAACCAACCGGGCAAAGAACGGCGCCTGCCAGATATTATTATTATAGACCGGCATCGGCTGATAGCTTGCCTGATGCCTTTTCTCGGAGGTCAGAAAATGGTAACTCAAACAGCCGAAATATTCCTGATCCACGCAAGTATCGGCGTCAAAACAAGAAACCAGCACCTGCTCATAAGCAACTTCGCGGGCATCCAGGAATTTTTTGGCAGCCTTGGCTGCCCAGGTGGCATTAGCTCCTTTGGTCCGGCATTCTCCGGCTAAACCGTCCGGATGGAAAGTCGACAGATACGCCCCGAACCTGCCTTTAAATTCTTTCTCCAGCAGCATAGCCTTCTGGTGCGCAGAGCCCTCCCTGGCTTCGAAAGCTACGACCACAATCAACTTATCGAGAGGGTAGTGGCTGGCGGCTAATGCTTCCAGCGAGGGACGCAAAACTTCCGGCCCCTCATTATAAACCGGAAAGATCACCAATTGATATAACTGCGTAAAACCGGAAATCACCGGCAATGACTGACAACGCTTGAGCCAATCTTCTTTTTCCTGCTGAAAAAGCCGCTGATGCGCCATCACCAAAAGGATCGTTAAATACACCGTGCGGATAATCCAGTAGAAATCAAAAGAAATGATAATGATCGCGCAGGATACCGGATGAAAAAATGCCAGCAGGATCAATAAAATAATAATCCCCCAGGATAACCCTCCGGGCGTAATCTCCAGCAGCCGTTTTAAAAAACGCCGCCTATTCATCAGGGGCCTCCTCAAGCGCGGGTGAGCCTTGAACAAAAGGCTGGGCAATCAATCTTTCTAACAGATCGGGATTGGCGCTTAATTCTAATCTATATAAATTATTCCTGAAACTTCTTTCGGGATTTCTTGCCGTATCGCTGAAATACAATACATCTTCCTGGATATCGTAAAACGCGTCGCTGCCAGCCTTGTTTAATTCTACCAGGTTAACCGGTTGTGCCAGCGGCCGCGATTCAACCACTTGAACGGCTTTCTCGGTCAAAACCACTAAATGGTAACTGTCAGAGTGCCAAAAAACATTTAACACCCTGGCCTGCGGGTAATCGATCAAAACCGCCGAGCCCGAATATTCATAATCGTTTTGCGTGTCAAAATAAACCACGCTAATTTGACGGTGATTATAAATAAATAACTTGGCCTTATCCGGAGAAACCTCCCAGCCGTTAATCTGGTTAAACCGGTCCGGAAGGCTGGCGATATCTTCAAAATTACCGGCATCTGCGTTTGAACGGTAAACTAACTTTTTATCCTGATCCAGGTAATAAATCATCTTTTTTTCAGGATCGACGCGGAAAGCGGAAAACTCCACCCGGTTAAATTGCGTAAGATGCGGCTGTCGGGCAAAAAGGATTACTTTATCGATCCGGGTGGCCTTGCCCGCCTCCACCTCCACCTGGTCCTTCCAGGGATAATGCCGGTCTAATTCCAGGCTAACCTGGTAAGAACCAGGAAGCAGTTCCAGGATGCCGGCCGGGCTTTTTTCGGCAAGCAAGCTCCCGTTAAGATAAATTTGCGCGCCGGATGGCTGAGTCTTGACGAAGATCAAACCCGTTTTGATAAATTTAAAACTTTGCGGGTTAAATTTATACCCCAGGGCGTAACCCAAAATCAGGGGAAGCCCGCTAAAAAACAGCAGCACGCTTAGATAGAATAAACAACTTCTTATTTTTTGAAACGTAAACATTGCGCCAGCTCTTTCTCTAAAAACAATAAAAGCTTTTTCTGCCGGATACCCAGATTATACACTCCGATCTGACGGTTGCTCTTAACTACCCGGTGACAGGGAATAATCAAAGGATAAGGGTTACGTTTTAAAACCTGACCGACGGCTCTCGCGGCTCTTGGCGAGCCGCATTTTTTAGCTACCCAGCGATAACTGCGCACCTGGCCGAAAGGAATACTTAAAACTGCCCGGTAAACTTTAACGCTAAACCCGGTCGGTAAAAATTTGTCCGCCGGTTTACTTAAATGGTTAATCTTGCTTCTTTTTGACGGACACGGCTTGATCATCGGGTAACTAACGCTTTCTTGCGCAACAGGTGATGATAGGCCAAGGCAAAACGGTGCGCTTCATCGCGGATGCGGCGGATTAAATTCAGCGCTTGCCCCTCGCCCGGGAAAATCCTGTTGATTTTTCCGCCGGCACCGGCCTGATAAATATTTTCTTTTTCTTTAGCGATGCTCACCAGGGGAATCTCCAGTCCCAGCATTCTCAGCTGCCGGTAGGCAGTCAGAATATGCCCCTTACCGCCGTCAATCAACAATAAATCCGGCAAGGGTTTTTTCTCCCGCAACAGACGAGTATAGCGCCGGGTCAGAACTTCAGCCAGCATTCTATAATCATCGCTCCCCGAAAAACTTTTTATCTTAAACCGCCGGTAATTATTTTTGTCCGGCTGCCCCCGGTAAAAGCTTACCAGCGATCCCACCGCCAGAGTCCCGGAAAGGTTGGAAAGATCGAATCCTTCAATCCGGACGGGCAGATTTTTTAAGCCCAGGCATAGCTTAAGCGATTCCAACTCATTTCCTGCTTTGGCATTTTGCCGGTTGGTGCAGATACGGGACAAAGCCGTAATCTGATCGCGAAGGATGGCTGCGTTCT
>JAGVOR010000052.1 GCA_020052635.1 Candidatus Omnitrophota bacterium | reverse complement strand
TAAAAGCCTGGGTCATGAAATTGTGCCTTTGCGGGCCGGGCTGGTGCCGCTTGTGGCAAAAGAAAGTTTTGTCAAAAAGCTTGAAGGTTTAAGCCTGCGGAATATCAGGGTGAAGTTTACCGACGGCAAACGGGAAATTATCTCCGAGATCGGGGAGTTGATTTTTACGGCTTCTGGGATATCCGGGCCGCTGGTGATTACTTTAAGCGGCAGGGTGATTGATTGGCTGGCTTTGGGTAAACCGGTCTTGGCGCAGATTGATTTAAAGCCGGCTTTGACCATCCAACAGCTGGACGGCCGGCTGCTGCGGGAATTTAAAGTTAATTCCAAAAAAAGCATTAAGAACGCGCTTAAAGAATTGTTGCCATTGCGCTTGATTAAGGTTTTTTGTGATTTGTGCGGGATCGATCTTTTGAAAAAATGCAGCCAGATTACCCAAAAAGAAAGAGAAATCATGATTACCTGGCTTAAAGGTTTACGCCTGGAAATCATGGGGTCTTGCCCGCTGGATGAAGGGATGGTCACCCGCGGAGGAGTAAGTTTAAAGCAGATCGATCCGCGCACGATGCAGTCGCGCCTGATTAAGGGGTTGTATTTTTGCGGGGAGATGATCGATGTGGATGCGGATACCGGAGGATTTAACCTGCAGGCGGCATTTTCGACCGGGTATCTAGCCGGCGAAAGCGCAGCCATAAATTAATTTAACAATATGCAATTCACGGGTCCTGCTGGCCAGAAGGCCGTACCGACGCAACTCCAATTAGCGTCGGGTAACCTTGGCGGTGTTTTCTTGCGCTGTGACGCGCTGCGAAACCACCCCCACGCCACCCGTGAATTGATTAAATATGCAAATATACTTAGCGTCTAGATCTAAAGCCAGGAAGAAGCTGCTGGAGAAATTCGGTCTGAAGTTTAAAGTCCTGCCGGCGCAAGTTAAGGAGCGCAGCCGGCGCGGGGGTTTATCTTTTGCGCAGATGGTCAGGCTAAATGCCAAAGACAAAGCCAGGGATGTTGCCCGCCGGGTGCCTCAAGGGTTGATTATTGCCGCCGATACGATCTGCGTGCAAGATGGACAAATCTTCGGTAAGCCTAAAAATATGCAAGATGCCCGCCGGATGCTTAAAAAGTTGTCCAGTAAACCGCAGTGGCTTTACACCGGCCTGGCGGTAATCAAGAAAACAGCCCAACAAGAGCAGCTGGCGGTGGATGATGAAAAGACTAAGGTGTATATGGATAAACTGACCCCTCCACAAATTGATAATTATTTTAAACAGGTTTCTCCGCTGGATAAGGCCGGCAGTTTCGATATCCAGGGCAAGGGGGCCTTCTTTATTAAGCGGATCGACGGCTGTTTTTATAATGTGGTCGGACTGCCTTTGCGTAAACTTTATCTGATTTTTAGAAAATTAAGGTTATTTTGTTTTATCACCGCGGCGATGGTTCTGGCGGGATGTTCTACCGAATATAACATAGCCACCAGGCAGGAGGAGACATTTTATTACAGTACTGACCGAGAGGTGAAGATGGGACAGGCGATTGACCGCCAGATTGGAAAAGAAATTAAATCTACTCCCGATCCCCTGCAGCAAAAACGGGTAGAGGAGATTGGCAAAAAAATCGCCGCGGTGAGCGACCGTAAAGAGATTGATTACCATTTTCGCGTACTGGATGAGGATGAGGTCAATGCAGTTTCTTTGCCCGGAGGCTATGTGTATGTCTACCGGGGATTACTGGATAAGATTGATAATGATGATGAGCTGGCCTGTATTTTAGCCCACGAAGTCGGCCATATTGTCGCCCGGCACAGTATTAAAAAGTTACAGGCGATGCAAAGTTATACGATTTTACGGGTACTGGTGGCGGTGGCCCCGGGCACCGCCGAAGCCGGGAGCGCAGCGGATGCAGCCTTTTTACAATTTCTTCTGGGGTATAGCCGGCAGGATGAACTTTTAGCTGATCAGTTGGGCGCCCGCTACGCAAAATTGGCCGGCTACAACCCGCAGGGGATGATCAGTTTTTTGACTAAGCTGCAGGATATCAACCGCCGGATGCCCTCCAGAGGGTATTCATATTATAAAACCCATCCCTACGTGCCTGACCGGATCAGGGTAGTCAAACAGGAGCTGGGTGAAAGAATGGATTTCGGTGATTATATTAATATCGAGCAGGAGGTTTATGGGCAGGCTAATTTCTAAGGCGGCTATTTTGTTGACCCTAATCTTCTTATCAAGCACGCAAGTGTTGAGCGGGGGGGATATGAAAACTAATATCGATAATCCATTTGGGGTTTTGGAGTTTTTGCATTGGAGCCATTCCTGGAATAATTACAAGTATCCCGATGATCTTGCTTTAAAGAAAGTGATCCGGTTGATGCATAAGGCAGGGGTGGGTTGGGTAAGGCTGGATTTTTTATGGGAGGATATCGAGCCCCAGCAGGGGAAATTTGAATTTGCTAAATATGATAATCTGGTCAAATTGCTTAAAGAACAGGGGATCCAGATCTTAGGTATTCTGCACTACAGTGCGGCTTGGGCTTCTGCCTGCGGAGAGTGGAACTGTCCGCCAAAAGATAACCAGGTATTTGTTAATTATGCTGAAGAAGTAATCCGGCGCTATAAGTCTGAGGTTAAATACTGGGAGGTTTGGAATGAGCCGGATTCGGTAACTTACTGGAAACAGCAGGACAGCCTTAAATCCTACTGCGCGCTTTTAAAAGCGGTATATCTGGCCGCTAAAAAAATTGACCCGGATTGCAAGATTCTCAACGGAGGCCTTGCTAACGGATTGGCCAGCGTCAATCATCTTTACGATAACGGGGCCAAAGGTTATTTTGATATTTTAAACATTCATTTTTTCCAAAATCCGCTGCACGGTAAAAGCATGATTAAAGGGGTGGCCAGCTATCCTAAATTGGCCTATAAGATTATGGCGCGTAACGGAGACGGGGATAAAAAAATCTGGATTACCGAAATCGGCTGCCCGGGCGTTAAGCCAGGATTAAAAGCAGGGAACTGGTGGTTGGGGAAAAATCCTACTGAGGCTCAGCAGGCGGTTTGGGTTAAAGAGGTTTATGAGGAGTTGCTGAAGAATCCGCGGGTGGAGAAGGTCTTCTGGGCTTTTTTCCGGGACACCAAAAAGCATTGGGATAATGGGGTGGATTATTTCGGCCTGGTGCGCTGGGATTATACGGTTAAACCCGCATTTAAAGCATATCAAAAGTGTTTTAAAGAGTGGAAGAAAAAGTCAAAAATTAAATAATCGCGCAAATGAAAAACATTTCAGCCAGAAAATGCACAATTAATGCTTATCTCATCAGTTGCCTTTTGGTTCTGCTTACCACTCTTTTTGGAGAGCTGTTTAAAAAAAGGCTTGAGCCTACTAATATTGTGATGTTTTATCTTTTAGTGATTGTTTTGGTGGCGATCCGCTGGGGTAAGGGGCCGGCGATTGTCAGTGCCGTGTTGAGCGTTTTGGCTTTTGATTTTTTTCTTGTCCCGCCTTATTTGACCTTGAGTGTTTCCGACATTGAATATTTTTTTACTTTCGCGGCCTTTCTGGTGGTGGGGTTGGTGGTGAGTACTTTTGCCTCCCGGGTACGCGAACAGACTATCCAGCAGCAAACTGAAAAACTGTATTCAGTATTATTGAGTTCAATCTCCCATGACTTAAAAACTCCGCTGGTTTCAATTACCGGCGCGCTGACCGCTCTGTTGGACAAGAAATCAAATTTGGATGAACAACGTAAAAATGAACTTCTGCAAACAGCCTGCGAAGAATCAAACCGACTTAACCGGATCGTGAATAATCTGTTGGATATGACCCGGGTGGAGTCAGGGGGATTGCGGATTTCCAAAAAGCCCTGCGATCTCAGAGACTTAATCGGCGCTGTCCTTGAGCAGCTAAAAGATAAAATCGGTTCACGGGAAATCAAGATCAGTATCTCCGGGGGTTTTCCTGAAATATCCCTGGATTTTCCATTTATACTCAAAGCGTTTTTTAATCTTATTGATAATGCTTTAAAGTATTCAGCTGGTGATTCTGCGGTAGAGATAGATGCAACTTTTGATCAAACTAAAGCGCGAATAAAGATCCAGGATCATGGTTGTGGGATAGCTCAGGAAGATTTAAAACGGATCTTTGAGAAATTTTACCGGGCTCAACAACCCCAGAACGTCTCCGGGACCGGGCTGGGATTATGTATTGCTAAGGGGATTATTGAAGCCCATGGCGGCACTGTCAGCGTGGAAAGTGAGCCGGGGAGAGGTTCAATTTTTACGGTGGAGCTGGGATTAAGATGAATAATATGATATCCGAACAGGGTAAATTACGGATCCTGGTGGTGGATGATGAAAAAGCCATCCGCAGTTTTCTTAAAACCTCCCTTTCTTCTTACGGTTATACTGTTTTTGAGGCCCATACCGGTAAGAAGGCGCTAGAGGAGGCAGTCTCTGTCCATCCGGATCTCATAATTCTTGATTTAGGGCTTCCGGATATTGATGGTTTAGAGGTGATCGCCAAAATCCGTAAACGCGCCAAAACCCCGATTATTATTTTATCGGTACGGGATGAATCAAGCGAAAAGATCAGCGCTCTTGACCGGGGGGCGGATGATTATCTTACCAAGCCGTTTTCTACCGAGGAGCTCCTGGCGCGTTTAAGGGCGGTAATGCGGCGTCTCCTGCCGCCGGATCAAGAAGCAACGCTTAAAATAGGAAAACTAAGTATGGATATCGCCAAGCGCCGGGTAACCAGCGGCAACAATGAAATTGATTTATCTCCGATAGAATACGATTTACTTAAACTCTTTCTGTTAAATATCGGTAAAGTCCTTACCCATCAGCAGATCCTGCGGGAGATCTGGGATAGGGGAGAGGATTTTGAGGGTATTTTGCACCTTTTGCGCGTGACGATCAGTAACTTAAGGAATAAGATCGAACCTAATCCTGACCGCCCCATCTACCTGCTAACCGAGCCGGGCGTAGGCTACCGCCTGCGCTCACAAGACTAGAAACCCAAACCGCATTTTGACATTATTTTGACTTGTTTTCCTAATTCCCTGAAGGTAAGCTTATAAAAGATAATAGTAGAGTTGTGGTTTTAATATTTACCAGAGAAATCGCTTCTCTGGTTTTATTTTATTTAACTAAAGGCATTCAATGGGGAAAATAAGATTTTTTTATACCGTTGCGTTGGGTATTTTTTGGGAGATTATTTACGTTTTTGTGATTATGGTTACGGGAACGCTGGTTATTCTGTTGCTGGGGCTTATTAAATGATCCTGAAGCCGCAATTAAACGACATTAAGAATATCGGTTATTACTTAGGCAGGATTATCCTGGGTCTAGGCCTGGTTATGCTTGTCCCGTTTATTACCGGCCTGCTTTTATTTCATGAGCCTGCTGCGGCCTTGGATTTTTTAATTAGCGCCAATATTGCCTTGATTCTGGGGCTGGGATTAAGCCGGTTATGTAAAACGAACAATGAACTAAATACCGGGCAGGCGATGGTGGTGATTGCTTCATCGTGGCTGGCCGCAATGGTCTTAAGTGCGGTTCCGTTATTATTGAGCGGACATTATAAATCATTCCTGGATGCCTGTTTTGAAACAATGTCAGGTTTTACCACTACCGGCTTAACTTTAGTGCAGGACCTGGATCACCTTTCTTTAAGCCATAATCTTTGGCGCCACCTGGGGCCTTTCTTAGGCGGGCAGGGAATTGCTATTATTGCGATCACTTTTTTGATCAAAGGAACCGGCGGGACGTTTAGTTTATATCTGGGGGAGGGGCGGGATGAAAGGTTAGTTCCTAATGTGATTAATACCGCGCGGTTTATCTGGATTATCAGTATTGTATATTTAGCCCTGGGGACACTGGT
>JAGVOR010000003.1 GCA_020052635.1 Candidatus Omnitrophota bacterium | reverse complement strand
TGCGCCTTCCCCGCAGGCATTCACCACTTGATAAAGCCCCTTTTTACGACAATCACCGCAGGCAAAAACACCTGCGTTTTGCGTAGCCATATTTTCATCAGTCAGTATGAATCCAGCCTCATCCATTCGCATATTATTTTTCAAAAATTCCGTATCCGGAGTATAGCCGATATAAATAAAGACCCCGTCACAGTTAAAATCTTCTGCTTGCTTGGTCAACACATCTTTAACTGTAACCGCCCCGACCTTAGCCGCCCCCTTAATTTCGGAAACAATGCTATTTAACTTAAAGTGGATCTTGCTGTTTTTCTGCATGCGTTCCTGAAGGATCGCCGAAGCCCTTAAATCCGTCCGGCGGTGGATCACCGTAACGCTACTGGCAAAACGGCTCAAGTATATTGCTTCTTCGGCCACCGCGTTACCTCCTCCCACAATCACTACTTTTTTTTCTTTAAAGAACGGTGCATCGCAAGTAGCGCAATAAGAAACACCCCTGCCCGTATACTCCGTCTCCCCGGGGACATTTAATTTTCTGGGCTTAGCCCCGCTGGCCACGATAATCGCGCGCGCCTGGTAGCTACCCGTTGAGGTACTTACTATTTTAGCGGCACAATCAATGCCGGTAACCTGATCAAAAATAACCTTTACCTCTAATTCCCGAACCTGCGCTTCCATCCTCCCCATTAATTCATGCGTCGCGATCCCCCCGGGAAAACCGGGATAATTCTCGATCAGTTCGCTTAAAAGTATCCTGCCGCCTAATACCAGTTTTTCAATCAACAAAGTATTTAAACGGGAACGCCCCGCATAAAGAGCAGCGGTTAGTCCTGCCGGGCCGGCGCCGATAATCACCAGATCATAAGTATCCATTTTATAGCTGCCTTGCGATAATCCTAGATTAATGGTGGTTTAACTTTTGATTTTAACGCCGCTAATTTTTTCTTGATCCGTATTTTTTGCAAAAAAGAAGCGTAATCAACAATCAGTTTTCCCTTGAGGTGGTCAATCTCATGCTGTAATACACAGGCAAAAAGATCACAAGCTTTAATCTCTATGGGGCGGCCGTATTCATCCAGGGCCTGAACCCAAATCTGCTTAGCGCGCTTAACTTTAATACAGACTTCCGGCACGCTCAAACACCCTTCGCTAATTGACTGCTTACCCTGTTTTTTAATGATCCTGGGATTAACTAATTTATAGAGCCCTTCACCGATATCGGCGGCAATCAATTGATCAGAGAAGCCAACCTGCGGTGCAGCCAGGCCGATCCCGGAATCATCATACATCGCCTTGGCCATCTGACTTAAAATCTGGCGGTGCTGATCGGTGACTTTGGCTACCGGATTAGCCTTTTTTCTCAACACCGGGTCACCAAATATTTTAATTTCTAATTCGATTTTCCCCATGAAGTTTTAATCCTTAATTTTATTTTTAGCGTCCAATTTTATAATCTTAGCTTTAATTCCCTGCGCCTGCTTATCTTCGACCAAAACATAAGAAACAATAATAATCTGATCACCCGGGCAGGCTCCGCGGGCGGCCGCCCCGTTTAAACAGATTACGCCGCTGGAGGGCTTACCCATAATCACATAAGTTTCAATTCGCTGGCCATTATTAATATTAAATATTTCTACTTTTTCATGCTCCAGTAAATCCGCTGCCTTCACTAGATCGGTATCGATAGTGATACTGCCTTCATAATTAAGATTGGCTTCGGTAACCGTAGCCCGGTGGATTTTAGATTTTAACATCGTCCTTAACATTTTACCTCTCCTTGAATTAAAGACTCAACAACCAGCTTCCCGAAAATTTATCTCTTTGCCGGGCGTTTAATCAGTTTATAGGTTTGCCGGGCGATCATCAGTTCTTCATTAGTCGGAATAACCAGAATTTTAGGTTTTACCTTCAGGCAATCAAATAACCCCTTACAGATACTATCCCTCACCGAAGCCTGATTTTCACCGATGCCGGCGGTAAAAATCAAGGCGTCCAATCCTCCCAAAACCGCCAAATATGCCCCGATATATTTTCTGATCCGGTAAACAAAGATATCTACCGCCAACTTTGCGCGCTGATTACCTTCATTGGCCTTAGCTTCCAATAATCTCATATCATTGCTAATCCCGGAAATACCTTTTAAACCGCTCTCCTTATTTAAAATACGGTCCATTTCCTTAGGGTTTAGATTTTTCTTATGCATGATATGTGTTATCAAAGCCGGATCAACATCCCCGCAGCGCGTGCCCATCACTAAACCCTCTAAAGGGGTATAACCCATACTGGTATCCACGGATTTACCGCCGCAAACGGCGGTAATACTTGAACCGTTCCCTAAATGGCAGGTAATTAATTTTAATCTGCTCGCCGGTTTCTTTAAAAGCCGGCTGGCTTCCGCAGCTACATATTCGTGGCTGGTACCGTGAAAACCGTATTTTCGAGCCCTTAATTTTTGATAATAATCATAGGGCAGCCCGTAAATGAAGGCCTGCTCCGGAATGCTCTGGTGAAAAGCCGTATCAAACACCACCACCTGTTTTACTCCGGGCAATAATTTTTGGCAGGCCAGGATCCCGGAGAGGTTTGCCGGATTATGCAGGGGAGCGATCGCGCAGCATTTTTTAATCCCTTTAATTACCTGCTCGTTGACCAAAGCCGGCTTATTAAAATCTTCCGCTCCGTGAACCACCCGGTGACCTACTGCTTCCACCAGTTTAATTTCTTCCAAAATTATTTTTAAACCGGAATAATGATCGCGGAACTTTGAGCCGTCTTCCCCGATGTGCTCGATAGCTCCATTTTTTAAGAGGCGCTCCGAAGGCATCTCAAAAAGCTTATATTTAATCGATGAACTGCCGCTGTTAATCACCAATATTTTCATAATTATTGCGCCCTGATCGCCGTTACTGCTACGCAATCAACGATATCCTGGACAAAGCACCCGCGGGATAAATCGCTGGCAGGTTTATTTAATCCCAAAAACAAGGGCCCTAATGCCCGGCAATTACTTAAACGTTGAACCAGTTTATAAGCGATATTGCCGGCCTCCAAATTAGGAAAAATAAGCACGTTGGCTTTTCCATTAATCGGGCTATTGGGACATTTTATCTCAGCCACATCCGGCACGATCGCCGCATCTGCCTGCAACTCCCCATCCGCCAGTATCTTCGGAGAAAGCACCTTAAGCTGTGCTAAAGCATCGGCAATTTTTTCGGCGGCTTTAGTCTTGGCTGAGCCTTTGGTTGAATAACTTAAAAAAGCAACCCGCGGAGTAAGTTGCAAAACTTTACCGGCTAATTCCGCAGCGGTAAAAGCAATGCAGGATAATTGGCGGGCATTGGGGTCGGGGATCACTCCGCAATCGGCAAAAATAAAGGTCCCCTGGTCACCATATCCGCAATTCGGGACATCCATGATGAAACAACTGGATGCAATGGTGAATCTTTCGTCTAAACCGATACAGCGGATACAGGCCCGCGCAACGTCAGCCGTGGTGTGGCTGGCGCCGGCAACTAATCCGTCAGCCTTACCTTCCCTGGTCATCATCGCCGCATAGTAAAGATTATCTTCAAAAAGTTTTCTTACCTTCGCTAAATCGATCTCTTTAGACTGATAAAGCTGGTAATACTCCTGAATATACTTTTCCTTCTGGTTTTGATCGATAGCCTCCGGGGTCAAAAATATCGGGTTGGCGATTTTTTCTTTGCGGATAACCTCTACTGCCTCCTTCGTCCGGGGGTCTTCATATTCCGGTAAAACAATGGTCTTTATTTTAGTTTGAGCCTGCTTACGAATCTTGCTGATCGTATCCATATTAAATCCCTTTCAGAATTTTCTTAAAATCAACGCTCTCGCGAATTAATTTTTCCACGGCATTAATTTTATCCTTGTCACAAGGCCTGAGTTTGACGGTAATATCGTGAACCGAAGTAGCCACATCATAAGTATCGGCATCGGCAAGCAGGACCGGGATATTGGCTTTAGTTAAAAGCTCTAAAACCCGCGGTTGCGGCGTAATCCCGCAAGTCAGAATCATCCCGCAAATTTTCAGTTTTTTATTGCCGGAATCCCGAAAACAGTTTAAAGCAATCTCGATCATATCCTCACGGTCCCCGGGAGTAATCATCAAGCTGTCTTCGGTAATGTAGCGCTCGGCATCGCGCGGCTCCATTGCCGCCACAATCACCTTGGCCACCGATCGCTCTAAAAATTCTTTGCCGCAAATAACCTCAAAATCCGTCTCTTCCAAGACCTGCTCGATGGTCGGGCGGGCAAGCAGTGGATCATAAGGCAAAACCCCCAGCACCGCCACTCCTTTTCTTTCCAGCCCCTTACGGACCAAAGCATTAATCTTCTCGAATTTATTGGGTAAAACCTTATTTACAATTACCCCCAGGACCTTAACTCCTTCTTTTTCGAAAAGCGCTTTATTTAAAATAATTTCATCGATCGGCCGCCCCACCCCGCCGGAAGAAATAATAATTACCTTACTGCCCAGGAGCCGGGCGACGGTGGCATTAGAATGGTCAAAGACCGAACCAACCCCGGCATGCCCGGTGCCTTCGATCACTACCAGTTCCTGGTTCTTGGAAACCCGGCGAAAAGCATCCTGGATCTGCTTACTGATGTTTTTCTTATCGGGCTTGGCGATAAACTTTTCCGTGAAACCTTTTTCCACTGCAATCGGGCTCATATCCTTAAGCCCGCTTTTTATACCGCACACTTTTTCGATCAGAATAGAATCTTCATCTATCCTTAAGCCTTCCTCCTCCAAATAACGCTGGCCGATCGGCTTAATAAAACCCACCTTGCCGAACTTTTGCTGTAAATTACGGATAATCCCTAATGAAACCGTGGTCTTACCGTCATTCTGCTTGGTGGCGGCAATAAAAATCTTACGCATCGCTAACCCTATCAATAATCAGTTATTGTATCCGCGGGCCCTGGGAATCAATTAAACGGCTAAAGGTTTTCTTCGATTTTACGCTTCAAATCCGGCTTGCTGGTTGCGCCAACGGCCTGGTCCATAATTTTGCCGTTTTTGAAAAAAATAACCGTCGGGATGGACATTACTCCATATTCCGTAGCGATCTTGGGGTTGGCATCGACATCGATTTTGCCGATTTTAATTTTATCCGCGTATTCTTTAGCCAGTTCATCGATGATCGGCGCAATCATTTTACAGGGACCGCACCAAGAGGCCCAAAAATCGACTAAAACCGGTAAATTTGAATCCAATACTTCTTTTCTGAAGTTGTTATCCGTAAAATGATGCGTACTCATTGCTTAGTCCTTTATCTTAAATGGGTTAATAAAATCGGAAGTTTTATTAAATTATCATAAACCCCGCTTAATTGCAAGCAAAAAAGGGAATAACGCAAAAAGGAGTTTTTCTCTCTCGCAGAGTGGAAAACTCCTTTTAACCTGCAGGTTTTAATTAATTTTAATTAACCGCCGATAAGCGTAATTGTTCCGAATAAAAGCCGCTGGTAAGCGCATCCAGTGAAGCGGTAAGCTCCTTTAGCCTTAGCTGCTTTTGGAACCGCTTGGGCCTGTCCTCCATTGCTAAATTATCCAATTCACTCCTGACTCTCAAGCGCTCAAAATAAAGCTTATTAACCTGATCGAGAATATCCTCTCTTAATTCGACCATTAATTTTGAGCGTACATCAATTGCTGACTGCGCTTCATTCCAGATTAATTCACTCAAATCCCAGGATAAAGATACATCCCAATCCAGAGTATCTTTTCCCCGCCGCAGAATATCATCATCGTTTTTAGTAGTCGAACCACCTTCCCAATGCCAGAGATCAGTACTGTTACGATCTAAGCCGACACTCACTCGAGGCAGCCAAGCCTTACGGGCCGCTTCCTTACGCCAACGCGCGATTTTTTCCGGGCTTAATTCCGCGTACCTGATCGCCTCCTCCTGTACCCTGCGGATATCCGGTTCAGTTTTAAGATATTCATCGAGAAACGAACTACCGCTATAATTAAGAGCCTTGCGGGGACTGCCCCGATATATGCCTTTTTCGCCGGCAAGATAAATATTCCCCGCGCGGTCTAAAAATATACAGCCCAGCTTACCGGCGGCTAAACCTATAACATACTCCTGCCAACGTTCATTTTGGAATTCAAAAACCCCGCCGCCAGTTAATGCTAAAATTTCTAAACTATCCGGCTGAGCGAGCATCTTTACCGTCGGATCCAATAAACCGTATTCAGTGAGCTTTTTCCAGCTCTTACCTTGATCCAAACTTTGATAAACCCCCTGCGCCGTAGCCAGATATATCAGTTGTGGCTTGACTTTATCTGCTTTAACGAAATAAAGAATCCGGCTTTCGACTAAACAATCTTCCGGAGGATCAACTGTTTCAGTGTCTTCTTTCCCCGCAGGCAGTACGCTAAAAATACGTTCCCAGGTTACTCCTGCGTCCAATGATTTAAATACTCCCTTTTCGGCAGCTAAATAGATAGTTTTATTTTCCCCGGGCCCTAAATCAATACTGTATACTTCTTGACCGGATAATCCCTCCCCCTGCTTATACCAGGAGCGTCCATTATCCCGGCTGATCAACAGCCCTGCCTTAGTTCCGACTAAAATTAATTGATTCCATACCCCTATGGTATTACACTGGCCTTCCTTTTCATTTTTCCCGCGAAAAATCTTCACCCAATGTTCACCGGCATCAACACTGCGATATAGTCCTGAATCGGAAGCCGCATAAACTAGATTGCGATGATCACTGCTAACCATAATCGTATTTATATTGCGCCTTCTGCCTCTGATCGATAGCACCCTGCGCCAATCTTTTCCGGCGTTATCGCTCTTCAACAGGTACCCGGATTGCCCGGCAAAGATAATCCGGTTATCGTAATTGTCCACCGCTACTGCTCTAAAATCCAAATTCTCCGCCGAAATTATTTCCCAAGTAAAATCTCCTGCCAATAACCGCCCGGCCAAAACAGATAACCACACCAATACGCTAAAGATTACCTTATTCATTTTACCACCTCCTGCGATAATAGACGTAAGTGGCGGTAAAATCTAACCAAAAAAAGGCACCCTGATCACCGGGCGCCTTTTTAAAAATCGATAATTTTTTTAGAAGAAAATGCTCCCTCCTGGAGCTTATTTTACCGCTGCAGACTCCGGAACCGGAGCAAGATTATGCAGTAACACCACCAAATCGTTATAATCGTAATCCCCTTCCTCGGCTAAATCTTCCCAGGCGATAATATAGTCCCCAATGGAATAATTAACCCCGCCATGTTTAGTGATCCTAAAAATTACCGCATGCTTACGCTGATCGGGATTTTCACCCACCAGAGTGCTCCACCTTACTCCGCTGGCATTATCATATAAATAAAAAGGGCCAGCTTGCTTAATGCTTGCAGCTGGACCGCGAGTAAGAGAAATAAAATCCCGACGAACCGTAAAGAATTCCTGCGATCCTCCCCAGAAATTTTCAGAATTAGCTGAATACTTTGCCACTGCCCTCACCCTTGCCCCGGGCGAAGCTACCCATAAAGAAGTCCTGACATTATCAATGCGCTCCCAATTATCCGCTCCAAAGAGCTGTTCCAGAATTGATGGCGTTCCATCGGGCAGGTTAATCTCCAGCCTAGGCTCATTGACAGAC
>JAGVOR010000060.1 GCA_020052635.1 Candidatus Omnitrophota bacterium | reverse complement strand
GTAAATTGTTTTTCTTTTTAACTATCATGTCCATATATTTTCTTATAGCTTATGCGGCAATCACCGTTCTTAATTTAGCAAATAACCAGAGAAATGTTCTTAAACTAAAACAGAAGGGTTTTTTTAAGAATGCCGCATTATTATCGGAAAGCGACTATGAGAAGGAAGAGAATTTCGGGTCGATGAATGAAATGATAGAGTATTTTCAAGCCAAAGGGGATTTGCCAAGGGTGCGCCAGATAGAAGCCCAAAGAAATCAGCTTTACGGAGGAGTCGACAATGTTAGATAGATTTAAAATAGATAGCCATAAGCTTAGTTATCATATCCCGCGTTTGCACCAATGGCTGCAGGGCAAAAATATTTACCCGATATATGTAGAAATTGGTTTGTTCCGGGGGTGTAACCACCGGTGTATTTTTTGCGCTTTCGATTTTCTTAAATATAAACCGCAAACCTTAGATACACAGCGGGTAAAAAAATTTATTCTGCAGGCTAAAGCTAAAGGGGTAAAGGCCATTCTTTATTCCGGAGAAGGTGAGCCGCTGTTGCATAAAGATGCAGTTGAAATTATTCGATTTACCAGGCAGGCCGGTATTGATGTTGCTTTAGCTTCTAATGGAGTGATGATGAACCCCGAAATTGCCATGAAAATTATACCTTCTCTTAGCTGGTTAAAAATAAGTTTAAATGCCGGGACAAGAACAACCTATATCAAAGTACACAAGGCCAGGCGCGGTGATTTCGATTTAGTGCTAAGGAACCTTAAAGCGGCAGTCGCGATTAGAAATAAATATGGTTATTCTTGCACAATTGGAGCCCAGTCTGTGTTGCTTACCGATAACTTTTATGAAATGGAAAAATTAGCCAAAAAATTACGGGCTTTAGGAGTAGATTACCTGGCGATTAAACCTTATTCATGGCATTGCTTTAGTCGGAATAAGCTTAAAGTTAATTTTCAGCAGCCGGATTTATTGGCTCTCCAGAAAAGGTTACAACGTTATTCTGCAGGGAAATTTGCGGTTATCTTTCGGAGCAACGCGATGGCGAAAATGAATGAAGAGAAGCCATACTTATCCTGCCTTGGTTTCTCTTTTGCTACCCATGTTGCCGATACCGGCAACGTTTATCCGTGCACAGTTTTTATCGGGAATAAAAAATTTAGATTCGGTAATATTTGTACGGATAGCTTTAAGAAGATCTGGGAAGGTAAGTTGCGTAAGCGGGTGCTTAAAGAATTGTATCGGAGCTGGGATATTCAGCGCTGTCGGGGAAGCTGCCGGATCGACGAAATTAACCGATATTTATGGGAATTAAAACATCCCGTTGAGCATGTTAATTTTATATAATCAAGTATCTAGATTAGCCGGAAGCTTTAGCCGGTTGTTTGATTGGCGTTTTCAGCCGGATTGGCGGATTATCGATACAGAATGGCCCATGAAATGAAAGTGCTTTTATTAAATCCCTTATACCGGCAGTCTTTGGAAGGCAGGTATGAGAGGTATTTTATCCGTTCAGGCTCGCGCTGGCCGCATTCCGGAGTAAAATTAAAAGAGACAATTCCTCATTATTTGCCATTTCCTTTTTCTCTGGCTTATGCTGCCGCTTACTTAAAGCAGGTTTTTATTAATCCTTACGTTATTGACGCAGTAGCCTTAAATATGCCGGAGGATGTACTGTTGCAGCAAATCGGCAGAATCAACCCCGATGCAGTTTTCTACGAATTTACTACGCTTACCATTGAGCAGGATTTGTCTCTGGCGAAAAAAATCAAAAAGCTTACCCAGGCCAGAGTGATAATTGGAGGAGCGCATGCCGCTTATTTTGCCAGCGAAATTATCCCAAAGCACAAAGAAATCGATTTTATCATCCGGGGTGATTATGAATATGTGCTGGTGGATTTAATCCAGGCATTAGAAAAGAAAAGGCCTTTAGAGATTGCCGGTGTCGTATCTTTGGTTAATGAGGTGATAGTGGATAACGGTTATCCTGTTGATAAAGATTCTTCAGCTACATTGGGAGTACCCTTAAGGGAAATTTTCCCCGCCAACGACCGGCCTGATCCGGCCATCTATTGGGATGGTTTTTGTCAATATCAGCCGGCCCTGCAGTTACAAAGTTCACGCGGTTGTAAATACAGCTGCTCTTTCTGTTTGAATTCCCGGGCAGGGAATCATCCGGCAAAATACCGGGTTGCTTTGCCTGGGCAGGTCTGCGATGAGATTATTTCTGCCAGGGAGAGATATGGTATCCGAGAGTTCTATTTTGACGATGATAACTTTACGCAGGATATGCAGCATGTTGACGGTATTTTTCAGCTAATGCGGGAAAGAGGCCAGTCGATTAAATGGAGCGCTATGGCAAGTTTTTCTACTCTGACGCCGGAAATTATCCATAGGTTGGCCGATTATGGCTGTATCGGATTGAAATTAGGGATAGAAAGTGCAAATAGCCGTGTGCTCCAGGGGGTATATAAACCGGTTGATCTGAAAAATGTGCCAGGCATTATTTACCGCTGTTACCGGCACCGGATCAAAACCCATCTTACTTTTAGCATCGGATTTTTAGAGGAAACGCAAGAGGATATCAATAAAACTTTTTTTTATGCGCGATCCTTAGCTTGCGATTCCATCCAGGTCAGTATTGCTACGCCTTTACCCGGGACAGAATTTTTTGAGCAAGCTAAGAGACAAAACCTGCTTAACAATGCTCCTTGGGCAAGTTATGACGGTAAAAGAATCAGCGTTATTCGTTCCTTAAGTTCCGATACGCAAACGTTAAGTAAAGCAAGGAAAAACTTTTTACGCAGCTGGTTTATCCGCAAGGCATTATCTCCTGGCTGGTGGATGGCGCATTTACCGATTGTGCTACGGAGTATAGCGGGAATCGGTTTTATTTTATGTTTTAAACAGCTTGTCGCGGTGTTCATTGATGAAAACAAAAATAGCTAATTCCGTGATTATTGTTACGCACGATTCTCTCTCCCCGGTAAAAGGAGGAGGTGCTTTACGTACACTGGCGGTGATTAAGGAGTTGCAAAATCGCCATTTTAAGCCGATCGTTATTGCGCCGCTGGATCAAAAAGCAGATAATCAAAACGGTGTTCTCTATATACCGATCCCCGCGCCGCGCAAAGAGCGCTCTCAGGTTTTAAGCGCTATAAAATTCAATCTGCGCCTGGCCCGGC
This sequence comes from Candidatus Omnitrophota bacterium, assembly GCA_020052635.1. Taxonomy (GTDB): domain Bacteria; phylum Omnitrophota; class Gorgyraeia; order Gygaellales; family Profunditerraquicolaceae; genus UBA6249. The sequence goes on along the minus strand of JAGVOR010000060.1, from coordinate 1,209 downwards.
GGCTTGTGCCGGTTTTGAGCCAAGCGGATATTTTATTTGCCCACAATACTATTGCCTGTATCGGGATACCTTTTCTGAAAATTTTTTTTAAACGTTGCCGGTTTATTTTAGACATCACAGATATCCATGCAGAGTATTTACCGATTGGTAAAAGAAATATTGCCGAGATTTTGATTACTCCGTTTTTAATATGGTATGAGTATCAGATTATAAAATCCGCTGATCGGGTGATTGTCGCAACAGAAGCAATGAAGCAGCATCTGACGGAGAAAGTAATTAGGCCGGATAAGATCCAGGTTGTTTATGATAGCGTAGACACAGAAAATATTCCCAGAGGCAAGGAAACTTCTGCCGAGATGGGGATTATCCATTTAGGCGCGATTGACCGGCAGCATAATGTAGAGATATTAATCGAAGCCATTCCCAGGGTGATTAAAACATTTCCTCGGGCTAGATTCCTGATCGTAGGAGGAGGCAGGGAGAAGGAGAATATCCAAAAATTAGCTCAACGGTTGGGGGTGGACCGCTACTGTTTGTTTACCGGTTGGCTTGCGCATGCAGAAGCCAGAGAATTTCTGAAAAAAGCCAGCATCGGGGTGATTACCCGTAAGGATGTCCTGCCTAATCGGATTATCACGACCTTGAAAATCTTCGAATATTGGGCCTCTGCTACGGCGGTTATCGCCCCACCTGTCGATGGGATTAAGGAAATTGCCAGCGCAGAAGAAAATATCTTATGGTTTTGTCCGCAGGATGCACAAGACCTGGCAGAAAAAATAACCTTACTTTTAAGCGATCGCGAGTATCGTCAGAGGCTATCCAGCGGCGGATTAATGAGGGCAGTGGCGTTTAATCAGGATAAATCCGCTGCAAAAATAGTAGATTTTGGCATTGCCTTTTAGTTTTTATCTAATTTATTGATTAGGTGCAGGCAAGCGATGTTATTGCTTGCGGAATTGCGTGATTAATGGCACAATATTTAAAGTTGAAGTTACTGCAGTAAATTATTAATAAACAGCATGATGGACAGGAGTAGGATGAAATCGCGTTATATTTTAATTTTTATCTGCCTATTTATTTATCTATTTCTTACCTTTGATGTAAATTTCAGCGGTCCCGATGAACCGGTCTATCTGGCTTATACTGCTAGTGTTATGGAAGATGGGGATCTAAACGCGATAAATCAGACCGTGTATTCTTTAACCGATT
>JAGVOR010000134.1 GCA_020052635.1 Candidatus Omnitrophota bacterium | reverse complement strand
GGTGCTTAACGTCGGTAAACCTAAGGAGAAGCAGGAAATACGCAGTATCCATGAGGTGAAAAAAGAAATCGCTCCGCGGCCGCGTCCGGAAGTGATCATCGGCACCACGACCAAAGTTTCTACCGGTTGCGGCAATCTTTATGTTACGATCAATATCGATGAAGACGGAAAACCGTTCGAACTTTTTACTCAGATGGGTAAGGCCGGCGGTTGCGCGGCTAGTCAGCTGGAGGCAACCGGACGTTTAGTTTCTTTGGCCTTCCGCGCTAATATCGAAGTCAAATCCATTATTGAGCAATTGCGCAATATCCGCTGTCCTTCTCCTTCCTGGGAGAAAGGGCAAAGGATATTTTCCTGTGCTGATGCGATTGCCCGGGTGATTGAACGCCGGCTAATTAATGTCCAACCGCAAGTTCCGGCAGCCGAAACGGTAGCTATCCCGATGAAGCATTCCCATGACGATCAGCTGCAGACTACCGATCTTGATGAACAGGTCAATATCGTCGGAATGTGCCCGGATTGCGGAGGGGCGCTGCGCCATGAGGAAGGCTGTGTTAAATGCCATGGTTGCGGTTATTCCAAGTGTTAATTTGGTTTTATCAATAAAATGGGGTCAGAATTATTTTATCTGGAATTAAGCGGGGATAAAATAATTCTGACCCCATTTTTCTTATTATCCCAAGATGAAAAACTTTAAAGTCATAGTTATCGGTGCCGGGCATGCCGGTATTGAGGCGGGCCTGGCGTGCGCCCGGATGGGGGTTAAAACTCTCGTTTTAACTTTAGATATTGCCACTATCGGCAGAATGAGCTGTAATCCGGCGATTGGCGGAGTAGGCAAAGGGCAGTTGGTTAAAGACCTGGATGCTTTAGGCGGCGCGATGGCCGTAGCGGCAGATGCCTGTGCGATACAATTTCGCATCCTTAATTCTTCCCGCGGAGCGGCCGTGCAATCTTCCCGGGCGCAGATTGATATGCGTAAATACAGCCTTTATATGCAAAAACTGCTTTTACATCAAAAGAACCTTACGGTTGTTGAGGCAGAAGCGCTTAAATTGATCATAAAGGATCAGAAAATCAAAGGGGTAATTACCGATCAAGGCGAGATCTGCTGTGAATGTGCGGTAATTTGCCCGGGGACTTTTTTAGACGGGTTAATGCACGTAGGTTTAAAGCATTTTAGCGGGGGCAGGATCAATGAGCGGGCCTGTGTCAAACTGGCGGATAATCTTAAGGAGTTGGGATTTAATGTCCTGCGTTTTAAAACCGGCACCTGCCCGCGGCTGGATAAAAATACTATCGATTACCGGAACCTGATCCGGCAGGACGGAGACTTATCCCCTAAGCCTTTTTCTTTTTCTACCAAAAAGGTTAATCGAAAACAGGTTCCCTGTTTTATTACTTATACTAACAAAAAAACGCATTCGATTATCCGCGCTAATCTTGATCGTTCCCCGCTTTACTCCGGTAAAATCAAGTCGACCGGAGTCCGTTATTGCCCATCAATCGAGGACAAGATCGTAAAATTCGCCGATAAAGAGCGGCATCAGGTATTTCTTGAACCCCAAGGTTTAGGAGTAAATGATATTTATCCTAACGGAATATCGACCAGCTTGCCTGAAGATGTTCAGCTAAAACTCCTGCATTCTATTGCCGGTTTAGAAAAAGCCAAAATCATCCGTTTCGGTTACGGTATTGAGCATTTGGTGGTTGAGCCGACCCAGCTTTACCCGACCTTAGAAACCAAGCTGATTAGAAATTTGTACCTGGCTGGCCAGATCAACGGCACTACCGGTTATGAGGAGGCAGCCGCCCAGGGGTTAGTTGCCGGGGTTAACGCGGCTTTACGGGTTAAAAATAAAGAACCGTTGATCCTGGATCGGGCTTCAAGTTATATCGGAGTGCTCATCGATGATTTAACGACTAAGGGTACCCTTGAGCCCTACCGGATGTTTACCTCCCGGGTAGAATACCGCTTAATTATCCGGGAGGATAACGCGGATTTGCGTTTAAGCAGGTTGGGTTTTGATTTAGGGTCGCTGGGCCGTAAGGATTACCGCCGGGTAGAGAAAAAACTCCAAGGGATTAAGGAAGGGCGGGTTTTTTTAAAGCATACCCGGGTAAAGCCAGCCGAATCGATTAATGCTAAACTGGCGCGCTTAAATTGTCCGGCGCTTAAACATGCTGTAACTTTAGAAGATTTATTAAAGCGGCCGCAGATTAATATCCGCCAGCTGGCCAAGATCCAGAAATTAAAATCAGGGATTCCGGAATCCGCTTGGCAGCAGGTTGAAATCGAGGTAAAATATGCCGGCTTCATTCAGAGGCAATACCGGGATGTGGAAAGCTTTAAACACCTGGAAAAAATTAAACTGCCCGCGGATTTGGAGTATAGCGGTTTAAGCGGGCTTTCCCGGGAGATTAGGGAAAAGTTAGCTAAATTTAAGCCGCTTAACCTGGGGCAGGCCTCGCGGATTTCAGGGGTGACTCCGGCGGCAATCTCGATGTTAATGGTTTATCTAAGGAAGGCCCGTGGATAAGAAATTAAGTTATGCGAATTTAAAGAAATTTTGCCTGAATGAAGGGATTGATCTCTTCGGGGTAGCCGATATCAGCAAGGTGCACGATGAATTTAAAATTGCTCCCAAAGTTGCGCAAAAACTGGATAGGGCGATCTGCCTGGGCGTGAGGTTGTCCGGGGCGGTGTTATCCGAGATTGATGTTGTTCCCACCAAGTTATATTTTCACCATTATAAAATCGTAAATTCATTCTTAGATTTTGTTGCCTTGCGGTTGTGCAATATGATTCAAAAACAGGGGTATTTAGCTTTGGCAATTCCGGCTACCCAGATCATCGATTGGGAGAAAAATATCGGGCATCTTTCGCACCGTAAAGTAGGGTATCTGGCGGGTTTAGGCTGGATCGGCCGCAACAATCTTCTAGTCAATGAAAAGCTCGGCAGCCAGTTCCGCCTGGCCTCGGTTTTAACTAACCTGCCGCTTAAAGCTGATCAGCCTACCAGAAAAGATTGCGGGAGTTGCCGGCTCTGTGTTAGAATATGTCCGGCGCAAGCCATACAGGAAAAGCCGGAAGATTTTAACCACCAGAAGTGTTTTGCACAACTTAAAAGTTTCCAAAGCCAACGGCAAGTTGAGCAATTTGTCTGCGGGATCTGCGTGAATGTCTGCCTGCCGGCAGGCAGGTCTGTCCGGGGGAAGAAATAATGAAAGAAAAGATCTTAATCGTTGAAGACGACAAAGACATTGCTAAGATGCTGGAGTATAACCTTAAAAAGGAAGGCTTTAAGGTGATTACCGCCTCTGACGGAGAAGACGGGCTGGATCTGGCAGTGCGACAATACCCGGATCTGATCTTATTAGATCTGATGTTGCCGGGGATGGATGGCCTGGAAGTATGTAAAGCTTTAAAAAAGGAAAGCAAAACTGGTTTGATTCCGGTAATTATGCTTACCGCTAAAGGCCAAGAATCAGATAAAGTGGTAGGTTTAGAGCTGGGGGCGGACGATTATGTTACTAAGCCATTTAGCCCGCGGGAGTTAATCGCCAGGATTAAAGCAGTTTTACGCAGGGCGGCTGAAAAAGAGAGCTTATCGGAAATATTCCAGGTTGGGGATTTATCGATAGATTTTGCCAAAATATCGGTTATGGTAAAAGGTAAGCCGGTTGAGCTTACCGCTAAGGAATTCGAGCTATTGAAAACCTTACTTAAGGCAAAGGGGAGGGTTTTATCGCGGGATTACCTTTTAGATACGATTTGGGGTTATGATCATGCGCTGGAGATTCAGACCCGTACGGTTGACGTGCATATCAGGACTCTGCGTAAGAAATTAAAAACAGCGGCAAAAATGATCCTAACGGTTAAAAGTTATGGCTATCGATTCCGAACAGAAGAGGAATAATTAAAAGATGTTGTTGCTTGTTTTCTTAGTTTTGGTTATGGGAGTGGCGGTTGGCTGGTCAATCGGGGCAAATGACGCGGCCAATTCTTTAGGCGCGGCGGTTGGATCTAAAGTTTTGACTTTGCGCCAGGCGATTATCCTGATTGTAATTTTTGGTTTTCTGGGGGCATATTTTCAAGGTGCTTATGTGACCAAGACGATCGGTAAAGGTATTGTTCCCCTGGATCAATTGGATAAACAGGTGGCGATGTACGTAGCGGTTGTAGCGGCATTTGCCGCTTGCGTCTGGGTGGTTCTGGCCACTTATTGGAAGATGCCTATTTCTACCAGCCACTCTATCGTGGGCGCGGTGGCAGGAGCCGGTTTGGCGATTGGGGCTCCGGTTAAATGGAAGATGTTATTAGATATATTTATTTGCTGGATTTTTACTCCGCTGGGCGCGGCCGTCTTTGGTTATATCTTTTTTATAATACTGCAAAACTTATTTTACCGTTTTGTCCCCCGTAGATTGATAAAACCCATCGTTTTCTTTCTGATTATTGCCAGCGGCTGCTATGTGGCCTTTACGTGGGGCGCAAATGATGTGGCTAATGCTACCGGAGTTATTGCCGGAGTAGGAGTGCTTACTCCTAAAATGAGCGTAATTTTCGGAGGCCTAGCTATCGTTTTGGGGATTATGACCTGGGGGTATAAGGTAATTGAGACGGTCGGTTCAGAGATTACCCGGTTGCTTCCGATTATGGCGCTTTCGGCGCAATTGGCCAGCGCGGTTAATGTGCATATTTATACCCTGTTTGGAATACCGGTTTCGACCAGTCACTCGATTGTGGGAGCGATCTGCGGAGTGGGCTTAGTCAGGGGAATGCGGGTCCTTAATTTCCGGATCATGAAAGACATGATTCTTTGTTGGCTGGCCACGCCTTTTATTTCCGGAGTAATCAGCTTAATCGTGTTTAAGGGGCTTAAACTTTTTATCAAAATTTAAAATAAGGGGGATAACAAGATGAAAGAAACCAGGAATATTTTGGGTTGGTTAGGCATGGCAGAAGAACAGTCCATACTGCTGGATTCTAAAAAACACGTTGAAGAGACCTATAAGACTGTTGCTTTTTTCGCCGAAGCGGTCAAGTCTTTTATCAAGGGAGACCTGGTAGCTAAATCCCGGGCAATCGAAAATGTCAGCCAAAGCGAACATCAGGCCGATATTTTACGCTCAAAAATGATTAATGAATTATCCGAAGGCATGCTGCTTCCTCCGGACCGGGAGGATCTCATGCATTTCGTAAAGACCCTGGAT
>JAGVOR010000025.1 GCA_020052635.1 Candidatus Omnitrophota bacterium | reverse complement strand
CTTTTCTTTAAGCTGAGTGCCATAGTTAGAAAGTTTCTGCCGACGCCCCTCACCGTGCTGGCCCGGCGGATACGCTCTTTTAGCTGCGGCGCATTTTTCCGTCTGGCATCTGGTTCCTTTTAAAAACAGCTTCTCCCCCTGCCTCCGGCACAACCTGCAAACTGCTCCAATATAACGTCCCATAAATTAAACTCTCCTTTTCTTCTTCGGACGGCAACCGTTATGGGGAATAGGTGTTACATCCTTAATTAAAGTCACAACTAACCCAGCTGCCTGCAGTGCCCGGATAGCCGACTCTCTGCCGAACCCCGGACCTTTTACATAAACTTCCAATTCTTTAAGCCCCACCTCTTTAGCCTTACGCGCGGCATCGGTTGCCGCAATCTGAGCGGCAAAAGGGGTGGATTTTTTAGATCCGCTATAGCCGACCGCACCCGGAGCGCTCCAGGCAATCACATTGCCCTGCTTATCGGTAATAGAAATGATCGTATTATTAAAGCTTGCCTGGATATGCGCGATACCGCTAGTCACCCCGCGCGCAATTTTTTTCTTTTTTGCCTTGTCTTTTGTGGCCATATTATTTATACTCCTTGGATTTATTTACCCGCCGGCTTGGCGGCTTTGGCCGGTTCAGTTTTCCTAATCGGCGCTGCTAAATTTAATCTTTTCTTGCCTTTTCTCGTGCGGGCATTAGTCCGGGTGCGCTGGCCTCTGGCCGGGAGCCCTTTCTTATGACGCATTCCCCGCCAAGAACCGATATCCATCAGTCGCTTGATATTCTGAGAAATATCACGGCGCAGGTCGCCTTCAATGCGTAAAGAACTTTTTTGCAATGTTTGAGTAATCCGCTGCACCTCTTCATCGCTTAAATCCTTAGCCCGCTTATGCGGATCAATTCCGGCCTCCTTAAGTACGAGATTAGACTGAACCCGGCCGATTCCATACAAATAAGTAAGCGCAATCTCTATTTTTTTCTCTTTGGGAATATCCACCCCGATAATTCTTGGCATAGTAACTCCTTAAAAATAAACTAACCCTGTCTCTGTTTATGTTTAGTCGTCGAACAAATTACCCGCACCACTCCCCTTCTTTTAATAATCTTGCACTTATCGCAAATTTTTCGAATTGAAGCTTTGACTTTCATGATACTCCTTTACGCCACCTGGCGTATACTGGCGCAATTCCTCTTTAGCGCCAGGTACATTTCTTATTCTATATTAAAACCCCCTGCTCTTCATGGTAATTAATACCAGGAAGGTGCGGGATTATCTTACTCTAAAAGTTATTCTCCCCCGGCTTAGGTCATAAGGAGAAAGTTCTAATTTTACTTTATCGCCCGGGATAATCCTGATAAAATTCATCCGCATCTTCCCGGATACATGCGCCAACACCACGTGCCCGTTCTCCAATTCGACCTTAAACATGGCATTCGGCAGCGCTTCAATAATTTTTCCTTCTGTCTCTATTAAATCCTCTTTTGGCATTAAATGAGCAGACGACTTACGGAAGCGACAGCGACGTAAGTCGTAGGCCGCCAGGCCGTCTGCGAATTTATTCCGCCGACTCGTAAAAATTCCAGAGAATTTTTACGTGCTCCTGAGGCGGAAACTCCGTTAATAAATACCCTGCTAAACGCTATAATAAAAGAACAGATCTTTTACAACCTTGTCAACACCACCGGCCCTTGATCGGTAATCGCTACCGTGTGCTCAAAATGGGCGGAAGCTGATCCGTCTTTAGTCACTGCGGTCCAGCCGTTTTTCTCTACCCGGCACTCCCATCCCCCGGCATTAATCATCGGCTCAATCGCTAAAACCATCCCATTTTTTAAGAGCGGCCCAAAACCTGCACTGCCGAAATTAGGTATCTCCGGTTCCTCGTGTAAAGCCGCGCCGATGCCATGGCCCACAAACTGTCTGACCACCGAAAAACCATGAGACTCGACAAAACTTTGAATACTATGAGAAATATCGGTTAAATAATTACCAGGTTTTGCCTGTTTAATCCCTAAATTTAAAGATTCCCGGGCGACAGTGATTAATTTTAATTTATCATCACTTACTTTGCCGACCGGCAAAGTTACCGCCATATCCGAAAAATATCCTGCGTAATTCACCCCTAAATCTATACTGACGATATCCCCTTCCAAAATTACTCTGGGGCCGGGAATCCCGTGAACAATCTCTTCATTAACCGAAACGCAAGCGCAAGCCGGAAAACCCTTATAACCCTTAAAAGCCGCCAGAGCTTTAGAATCCCGGATTAACTCTTCACTCAAAACATCTAAATCTTGAGTAGTCATCCCCGCCCTGAGCCGTTCCTGCAGGCGCTGCATAACCTGAGCCAGAATCTCCCCCGAACGCTTAAGCATTTTTAAATCTTCCGGGGACTTTAAGGGAATCATTTAACCTGGGCGCTTAAATCAATAATCTGCTCTAGAACGACTTCTGCTCCCAAATCCGCATTCAAGCTTTGCAATTTAGAGACCTTTTTATAATAAGCTATCAAAGAAGCAACTTGCTGCTTATAGACTTCCAGGCGCTTACGGACCGTAGTTTCGTTATCATCGGAACGCTGATATAAAGAACCTTGGCAACTATCGCATACCCCCTTAACCTTCGGAGGCATATTCGTAACATGGAAATTCGCCCCGCACTTTGAACAAACCTGTCTTCCGGTAAGCCTTTTAATGATTACCTCGTCGCTTGAATCAAGATAGACCACCAAATCGACAGCTAAACCCTTAGCCTTTAAAATTTCATCTAAAGAGCAGGCTTGAGGCAGAGTCCGGGGATAACCGTCTAAAATAAAACCTTTTTTGATATCCGGGTTATTGAAACGATCATCCAGCATTTGGGCAACCAGTTCATCCGGAACCAACAGCCCCTTCTCCATAATTTCTTTAGCCTGGCGTCCCAGATCCGTACCGTCTTTTACCTGTTGCCTTAAAATATCCCCGGTAGAGATATGCGGCAGAGATAATTTCTCAGCCAATCTTTTAGCTTGCGTACCTTTGCCTGCCCCCGGAGGGCCTAAAAGGACCAAATACATTATCTTCTCCCTCTGATTTGACCGCTTTTGATAAAACCCTCGTAATGATGGGTCAGTAAATGAGACTCAATCT
>JAGVOR010000144.1 GCA_020052635.1 Candidatus Omnitrophota bacterium | reverse complement strand
GAAGTATCGATAATCCGCCAATCTCCGGGAATAGGCTCGATCACTTCTACCTCCACCGGCTTATCCTTATGATTACGCAAGGTGATCTGCCACTCCTGCTCGGTGTCAAAGCGCTGCATCGAATTACGGGTAAGAATTTTGTAATCAGTCTGCTTGCGCTCGCCGATCACATCGAAAGCATCTCCCATTTTAATTTTTATCGCCTCATCCTTGGGCGTATGCCCGATGCGGTCTTCGCCGATAAACTGAAGACTGCCTTCGGAGTCCTGCTTATACGCGCGGATTGTTCCTGCCGGCAACGGCATACCCAGATTATTTTTCTCTTTATTCTCGATTTCCAAATACACCCCGATCTTTTGCTGTGATTGGGGCTCTCCGCTGTAACGGTTGCGGTAATAATATTCCGCTCCGTAATACAATAATCGTTCCTTTACCGGGATATCCACTGCGCTTAAGAGCTCAATCTGTTTTGTCTGGTTATCTTTTATCGTCGCCGGCCTCTGCAAGGTATACAAATGGTATTCAAAAAACGATTCTTCCTGAAATTGTTCCGCCGGCGCTTCTTCCGACATCGTTTTCATCATCCCCCGGTCATTGAATCTCTCCTCGCGGACACGATTGACATCCCCGGCGACTAATTTTACTTTTGCGTTTTTATACGCTGCCCCGCTGCGGTTATCAATGCTCACCCAGCCGCTGACATCGCACTGATTATTATCCTTACTTACCACCACGATATAATCCGCTTTCCAGTTTATCCCCGCAGTTAAATACGAGGCCTCGATCTCCTGCGATTTAGGATTTTTGTTATCGAGCATCCATACCAGAGTCGGTTTGGCAATCAGGTTTTCAGGAATTTCCGGCAGAATAATTCTTCCCGGGGCATTGAGGTGAATTTCGTTGTTGATGCGATAAATCGGGCCGCTATTATTGCTCAAGAGCTCCGCGGTATACATTTCTTCTTTATCGGTATAGTAATTTTTATCGATCAACTTTACCGTCTTTCCCACGTATTTATCCAACAACTTTTGCGGATTAAGCAGATCATATTCGTAATTCTGCTCCAAAACCGTAAGTTTATCCGGCGTACTCAATGATTTTACATGCACAGTTACCGGATTAATCTGGCCGGCTACATCCATAAATTTTACTTCTTGAATGCCATTGGCCAGTTGGATATTCCGGGTATCCTTTACCAGCCCCAGGTTACTGTTATAAATAGTCACCGCAATATTTTTCTGTTCTTCCGCCGTGCTCTTATACTCCCCCGCCAGCGCCGTACCACACATCACCACCACCGCCATCACCCCAATTACTACCTGTTTCATAATCCCCTCCCTATTTTTAATCGACCCTGCCGGGCGGATTTTTCTATTGCAAAATCCGGGATTAACAAAAAAACAGGGGTTTTGCAGCAGAATCACATTTCAAGTACCCCGCTATCTTCCTTTGTTCTTTGCTAAATTATATGGCACTGCTAATAAGCAATTCGTTATCAATACTCTTCCCCCTAATTATCATGCCTTCTGTATCCCGCCTTATCTTTAAGCGTTTCTTTAGTTCTATCCCAAAATCAAATATCCAGAAATACATTTCCTGGGCGCGTTTATCTTTGGATTCTCGCGTAAGCGCTTCAAGCGTACGGCGGTTGCCGATAACCGCGGTTTTTTCACTTGCGCGCGTAATACTAACCAAGGTCAAAGCAGGGTCTTCAACTATCTTCTCTTCATCGAACAAAAATGAAAACGGATTATGATTAGTATTCCTTGATACCCCCGGCAAATCCTGCTCCTTAATGCTGCGGCCTAAAGACACCAAAACCACTTTATTCTCACCGCCTTGTATCCGCTTGGAGGTAATAACGTTTTGTTTCAAGATTGCTTTTTGTGCGGGATTTAAATCCGGGTCCGCTTCGATAAGTTCACAGATCAATTTTATTTGCCCGTTATAGGGAGTAATTATGGTAATATCCTCCGCGCTATAAAACTTTCCGTCTTTGCCTTTTTTTTGTAAAAATTCCTTAACCTTAGCCACAATCCATTTCGCCTCATCCAAAACCTCATAGCTGCCGGTTAAAAAATCTTTTTCTTCATAAGATTGCCCCGGACAGGAAGACGTATCTACAATCTCAAGGGTATCTTCTTCCAGGATATCCCCTCTTTCCTTACTGTAACTTTCAAACTCACAAACACCTTCATACCATTTTTGGGCAAGTTCAACCAGAATCCAATGATTACGGAAATTTTTTAAAAGCCCGAATATGTTTTGCTTTAGATTACCCATCAACTCTTCAAAAAAACTATATTCATATCTATGAATACACGCCTTCATTTGTTTGGCAACCTCAGCGTTATTTTTATTTATCAAAAGTTTAAATCGCTCAATAAGCTCCTGCCGCTGTTTCGGGCTTAACTGCGCGGAAATTTTATAGGGCTTAAATTGAATATGGTCACCGAATAAAAACAAGGCATCGGGGTTAAGCAGATATATGGCTGTAATTAATTCCGGATAATTAATCAATGCCGATTCATCTACAACCACGGTTAAGCCTTTAAGATGGCGTGCTGAATCGGGAGCGTTAAGCATAGTAATTAACCAATCAAGCACTCCGCCCATAACCGTTGCCGTTAACAAAAATCCGTTCTCAGCTGAATTTTTATTGATACGCTTATAGGCTCTTTCAAAATTTTCCCGGGCTTTGCCGGATTGGCGCGCGAACATATCCTGAACCGACGCGTTGAAGCGGCCTTCCACGTTTCCGCAGCGCATAACCGGTATGCCTTTTCCCCCGGCACGAAGGGTTATTTCATCAGTTATCGGATGCTGCGGCGCAAACACTAAAACCGGCGTCTTCTTTTGAAGAATAATTTGTTCTACGCCTTCAAGCAAATGGGTGGTCTTGGCATTGCCGAAGCCGCCGTGAACCAAACCAAATTTGTTTTTCAGCATAAAATCCGTGATATTATCAGGTTGCGCAATAAAAGAATCCTGCTCCGGGATTCTTAACCGCAATAAATAATCAGCGCATTCAACCCCTGTTGTCCTGCCGCTGTTTTTTAAAACCCCCACGATTGTCTGAAGCGTCTCCGATTGTAATGCTTCAGAATTTGTATTAGTTTCAACAAATACACTTTTCACGCTATTAAGCTCCGGTTCAGATATTTTGAAAAAATCCGCTTGGCGAGAGGCATCAGCAAGCAATAGTGAAAGTTTATTCCCGCTTAAAAGCCTTGGAAATTTAAAAACAAAACACTTGTTTGCGGCCATCAGCACCACATCGTTTGCGTCTTTTAATTCTGTAAGCCCGTATGGTTCTTTGAGAGTAAGAACTACCCCATCAGCGGTGCGTTCGATGCAATCTACCTTCAATACATTTCTGCTGCTTAGAACTTCTATGATATTGTCCATTAATCTTATCTGGCCTTTTAATTCGCGTCTTATTTTTTCTATGCTGCGCGGGGCTAAACCATCACCGGTTTTTTTCAATTTTTGATCAGGTTTTACAGACGGAATATCCTCGTTTTGTGCAGGCAAAGCCTCTTCTTGTTCCAAGCTATCTTCTGCGTTTTTCTCGCTTTCCTCTTCTTGCGGCGCATCAACCGCTTCGCCTTGCGCAGATTGAAAACCTTTAATCCGGTATACAAGCTGTACAATTTCATCCCT
>JAGVOR010000109.1 GCA_020052635.1 Candidatus Omnitrophota bacterium | reverse complement strand
CGGTATCGGGGGGATTGAGGTTTGCGATATGCTGAATAATGATCCGCTGGGGCAGACCGTACCGGTTTTTATTCTTTCCGCCCTGGATAAGGATAAAGATAAATTGCTGGCTTTTAAAAAAGGCATTGTCGGTTATTTAAATAAGCCGATTGAAAGGGATGTTTTAGTCGCTAAAATCGAAGGTGCTTTACAGTCTAAATTTGATAAGTAACCGGATTTTAAAATAGATTATACTTGTCTTAATCTGTCCGTACTTGTATAATAAAAAGAATTTAATATTGTAACTTCTGGTGTTACAGGTGCGTTTAGTTTTTAAGGGGGAATTTTATCAGCAGGCGGGGAGTCTATTAAAAGGAGGTTTTATGTATAATCCGCAGATCAAAGTATTAATCGACAACGTAGAAAAAGTTATCGTCGGCAAGACCGAAGTGGTCAGGCTGCTGGTGGTAGGTATGTTGACCAACGGGCATATCTTGATCGATGATGTTCCCGGGATGGGCAAAACCATGCTTTCTTTGTCACTGGCTAAATCAATCAGCGCCGATTTTAAAAGGATCCAGTTTACGCCGGATCTTTTGCCTTCGGATGTTACCGGGGGGTTTATTTACAGCCCCAAGACAGGAGAATTTGATTTTAAAAAGGGGCCGGTTTTTACCAATATCCTTTTGGCCGACGAAATTAACCGTACTACTCCGCGTACGCAATCGGCGCTGCTGGAGGTTATGCAGGAGCGTTCGGTGACTATCGACGGCAATACTTTTGTCCTGCCGCGTCCTTTTATGGTTGTCGGTACCCAAAACCCTATTGAATATCAGGGGACTTATCCTTTGCCTGAAGCGCAGCTGGATAGGTTCTTAATGAAGATTAATGTAGGTTATCTGTCGATAGAAGAAGAAAAAAAGGTGACCATTGAACAAAAGATGCAGCATCCGATTGAAGATTTAGATGCGGTTTTAGGAGCAGAAGCCATACTTGATCTGCAGGAACAGGTTAAGAAGGTGGAGGTTTCACCTGCAGTGCTTAGTTATATCGTGAATTTAGTTTACGCCACCCGTAAAAAAGAAGAGATCCGGCTGGGCGCCAGCCCCCGCGCTTCGATTGCTTTAATGAAAGCCAGCTGTGCTTGGGCATTTATCGAAGGCCGGGATTACGTTATTCCGGAGGATGTGATTAAATTAGCCTACTGGGTACTCGGCCACAGGATACTTTTGCACCCTAAGGCGCTGGTTGCCGAAAAGACCGCCGCTTCGATAATTTCGGATATCATTCGCGGTATACCGGTTACTTAAAAATTATGATCAAAAAATTTTATTTAAAATGGTTTTTGCTGGTTGTTTTTTTTCTGGCCAGCCTGTTGATCGGGTTAAAAACCACCCGGGAATTTTTCTTTTTCTTTGCTTATTTTCTCTTGGCGGCATCGATGGTGAGTTTGTTTTGGCTGGCGTTAACCTTGCTGGCCGGCCAACTGAAAATATCCCGCAAAATGATTTCCCGGGTCACGGAAGGGGAAATTTTGGAGGTCGAGGCTGAAATCAATAGCCTAAGCTTTTTGCCGGTCTTTAATTTTACTCTGGAGGATAATTTTTCCGGGGTGGCTTCCCGAGAGGAGAAGAAACAGTTTTTTATCGGGTTTCTTGGGCCTAAATCTTCCTGCCGGATTAAATATGAATACCTTTGTTACAAACGAGGCGAATACCAGGCCGGGCCGTTTGCGGTTTATTTCTTTGACCCGCTCAATTTATTTTTCTTTAAACGGACATTTGAAGTTTATTCAAAAGTTGTGGTTTACCCGCAGATATTCAGGATTGAAAGGTTTCCGGCTTTAACCCGCAGCGTTCTGCCCTGGTTCGGGATCGAGACTGCCCGTTCCAGCGGCGATGATGATGAATTTTACGGGGTGCGGGAATACAAAGAAGGTGAATCAGTGAAACGGATTCACTGGGTTTCCAGCGCCCGTAAGAATAAATTGATCGTTAAACAGTATCAGCTGCAGAGTTTTTTCGGGACGACGATTATTTTTAACCTGGAAAAAGCCAAGAATATCGGGGAAGGTAAAGAGGCGGTAGCCGAATATATTATTAAGATTGCCGCCAGCGTTGCTAACTACCTTACGGAGAAGGGGGTTTCGATTGAACTCCTGGCGCATGTCGGAGAGATCGTCCACCTTCCTTTTAATAAGGGCCAGGACCATTTGGAAAATATCCTCAGGGTTTTGGCGGTGGCGCAACCGGAAAGTAGGATTAGCTTACGCGAGGCCTTTGAAGAGTTTGCCCGCTATTTGCCCAACGATTCAAGTTTAGTGGCGGTGATGTCGGACCAGGATTATAAAGATTTACCCCGCATGGTCTCTTTGTACAGCCGGGGTATTTCCCTGATTCCCTTAATTGTGGTTTCGGATACATTTTTACCGATTGCGGATAAGAAAAAAGTCGCCCGTCAATCAAGATTGAAGGTGACTAACTTAGTTAATATGCACGCTAAGTTTTTTTCGCAAGGCGATAATTTAACGGAAGCATTTATTTAACCATGTCGATAGACCCTAAAGATAAAAAATTAGTGATCGAAGCGTTTCTGACGGCTGCGCTTTTGGTTGTTTCGATCTTCATGTTAAAGCCGGATTTGTTCTGGCAATACCAGTTACTTTTGCTGATTGGCGGCGGCGGGGCTTTTGCTTTTGGCTGGTATAACCGTAAATGGGGCTTTAGTGCCATTAAGTATGTATCTGATGCCGCCATCCTGATCTGCGTCGGCTGGATTGTTTACCGGGTATATAAATCGACTTTCCTATATAAAGAAGTTATCTCAATCCTGGCTCAGGGATTGGTCGTCTTCGAGATTATTTTTATTTTTAATTTTATTTCTCCCGGTAAGCTTGGTTTTATCCGGGTTTTAAGCCTTTTAGTTTTTCTGACCTCGCCGGTTTTTTCTGCAGCCCACAGCGTACCTTTAGCGATTGTTTATTTATTAATCTGGATTTTTGTCCTGCGTTGCGGGCTGCCGGGTTTCTCCCATCAGGCTCCTTTAGCTAGAAATTCCCTGCGTTATTTTTCCCTGGCGACATCGCTAATTTGTTTTTTGATCGCTTTAATCCTGGCCTGGTTTATTGCTTCCAATATTTATCTGGGCAGGATAAAAAAGGGGATGCTGCTTTTGGATGAGGATCTGCAAAACTCGGGCCAGGGGGGCAAAGATTCAAACCAGGCGGATAAATTCTATAGCCTG
>JAGVOR010000067.1 GCA_020052635.1 Candidatus Omnitrophota bacterium | reverse complement strand
GTCTGTCCTTCAAATTGTGGATTAGGCACCTTAACGCTAATCACCGCGGTGAGACCTTCCCGGACATCGTCGCCGGTAATCGCGATATTATCTTTGAGTAAATTTTTAGACTTAGCGTATTGATTGATGCCGCGGGTTAATGCGGACTTAAAGCCCGACAGATGCGTACCGCCTTCGATGGTATTAATGTTGTTGGCAAAAGAAAACATGGTTTCCGCATAACCGTCATTATACTGCAGCGCGACCTCGCTTTTAACCTCATCCTGCAGTTTTTCAAAATACACGACTTTATTGTGTAGGGGGTTTTTGTTTTTATTTAAATATTCGACAAAAGAGATGATCCCGCCGGAAAATTCAAACACCGCTTCTTTATCCGAACGCTCATCCGTTAATTTTATTTTTAAGCCTTTATTGAGAAATGCCAGCTCTCTGAGTCGCCCGGACAAAATATCATAAGAGTATTCGGTTTTAGGAAAAATGGTTTTATCCGGCTTAAAGGTAATTTTAGTCCCGGTGGTAGAGCTTTTACCGATCACCGTAAGTTTGGAAACGGTTTTCCCCCGTTCATAACGCTGATGATAAACCTTCCCGTCTCTTTTAACCTCTACCTCCAGCCAATCGGAAAGCGCGTTAACACAACTGACTCCCACCCCGTGTAAACCGCCGGACACTTTGTAAGAACGATGATCAAATTTACCTCCGGCATGTAAAGTGGTTAAGGCCACCTCGACCGCCGGTTTCTTCTCTGTCTTATGCATATCCACCGGTATCCCGCGGCCATTATCAATAACCGTGATACTGTTATCCGGCTGGATGGTCACCGCAATAGAATCACAAAACCCCCCCAGGCTTTCATCCACGCTGTTATCCACTACTTCAAATACGAGATGGTGTAAACCGCGGGTCGACGTATCGCCGATATACATCGCCGGCCGGCGCCTCACCGCTTCAATACCCTCTAGCACCTGAATGCTGGTAGCATCGTAAACCTTCGCGGTGTTTTGGGCCTTAGAATCAATTTTTATCCCGTCTTTGTTTTTTTTCATACTTAATTTATCTTCCCGATTATTACCGTGTGCCCCCTTTACCCGTTGCCCGTACCGGCTACTTCTCCAATTCTCAAAATGATATTTTTAATTTCAGGATGTTCTTTTTTTAGCTGCTCCAACATCATTGCTTTTTTTAAACTCAAAACATACAGCCAAACAGAAGAATCAACGTTTAAACTTAATACACCTTTATTGAAATATTTAACCCTTATATGCCCCAACTCCTTCTTTGTCAAGGTTTTTTTTAGCCATTCCTGCGGATCACCCTCGGAGTGCAGGCCTTTTTTTGCGCCCAGCTGACGCATCACCTCTTGCAGGGTATTTTTTAAGGGTTCCATACTATTAATTAAGGCGCATCGGCAAAACTATATAAACATAACCGCTAACCCTGACCACCCCCGGTTTTTCCCCGTCCACTAATTCAATACTGACCGTTTCATCGTTTAAATTTTTCAAAATATCAATTAAATAAACCGGGTTAAACCCGATCACCAGCTCCCGTCCCTGATATTCAACCGGTAGTTCTTCATGAAATTCCCCTACATCGGGGGTAGACTTAGAGATGGCTAATTTATTCTTAAACACCTCGAACTTTACCGCCTGATAATCGACCGTAGCCAGCAGGGCCGCTCTTTTCACTGCTAATAATAACTGGCTCCGGTCTACCTTCATTTTATTTTCCGATACCGGCGGCACTACCTGTTTATAGTCTGGAAACTCCCCCTCAATAAGACGGGAAACAATCCCCACCTTTCCCAAATCAAAAAGCGCCTGATTACTACTAACCACCAGAGAAAGCTCGCCGGTGTCCTGCAAAGAACGGTTGAGCTCATGAATGGTTTTAAGCGGGACGATCATGCTGATTTCTGCATCTGATTCTACGCTTAATTTCCGTTCGGCGATCGCCAACCTTTTTCCGTCGGTTGATACCAGGGTCAGGATATTTTTACTGATTTTAAACAAAATACCATTCAAGACGTAACGGGTTTCATCTAAAGAAACCGCAAAGGAAGTTAATGATAATATTTGTTTAAGCACCTGTTGGTCTATTTTAATCACTTTACGATCTTTAAATTCCGGTAGTTTGGGGAACTCCTCTTTCGCTAAACCCATAATCTTAAACTGACACATGTCTGAATCAATAATAACCTGATTATTTTTTTTAATCGCCAGATTAATAATTTCTACCGGAAATTCTTTAATAATATCACTAAACCTTTTAGCCGCCACTGTAATGGCGCCGGCTTCCTGAATATCCACAGGAATTACACAGGTTATTCCAATATCTAAATCTGTGGCCGTTAATTTTAAGGCCCCGGATTGTGCTTCCATTAATATATGAGAAAGGATTGGTAAGGCAGATTTAGTGGTAATAATATTTTGTACGGTCTGTAAAGCATTAATTAAATGGCTTTTTTCAACTTTAAACTTCATTTTTTATTCTCCTTCTATTTATATATTTAAAAACTTAAAACAGTAATAATCATAATATAATAAAAATATGTGTACAAGCGTGTAAGTTATTATTATTGTTATATTTACTAACAAAATCCCACTTGAACAAGCTGGGGATTATTGTTTAATCACTTGGATAATTTTTTCTACCCGTTCTTTTAGTTCCGGGTTGCTGTAAAGATCTTCTTTAATCTTTTTATAAGAATGTAATACAGTAGTATGATCCTTACCTCCGAATAATTCACCGATTTCCGGTAAAGATAGCTCGGTAAGTTCCCGGCTTAAATACATAGCAACCTGCCGCGGAAAAACCACTTGTTTGTTACGCCGCTTAGTTTTTAAATCCTGCACAGAAATACCAAACTCCTCCACCACACAACGTTGGATAAAATCTATTGTAATAAGCTTAGCCGGCTCTTTCAATAAATCTTTGAGCACCTCTTTAGCTAAATCCAGCGTGACCGGGGCCTCTTCTAATAAAGAATAAGCAATGGTTCTGATTAAGGCCCCCTCTAATTCACGAATATTGGTCTTGATTAATTGGGCAATAAAAAAAATAACTTCATCCGGGACCTGTACCGGTTCCCTTTCAATCTTCTTTTTAAGAATGGCGACCCGGGTTTCTAGATCAGGCGGCTGGATATCGGTAGCCAGCCCCCAACCAAACCGGGAAACCAGCCTTTCCTGTAAATTAGTAATCTCTTTGGGCGGCCGGTCCGAGGAAAAAACAATTTGTTTGTGCGCGTCATATAAAGTATTGAAAGTATGGAAAAATTCTTCCTGGGTCGATTCTTTGCCGGCAATAAAGTGGATATCATCAATGACTAAAACATCCAGATTGCGGTATTTCTGCCGGAAGGCGGCGGTCGAGCGGTGGACAATAGCATCGATCAATTCATTGGTAAAGCGCTCACTCGAGACGTAACATATTTTAACGTTCGGTCCGGCATTGTTTTTAATCTGATGGCAAATTGCCTGAATCAAATGTGTTTTACCCAGCCCTACCCCACCGTAAATAAATAACGGGTTATAGGTTTTGGCCGGGGTATTGGCTACCGCCAGAGAATAGGCGTGTGCATGGCGATTACCCCCCCCGATCACAAAGTTTTCAAAAGTATAACGTGAATTAAGATTAATAAACCCGGAACCGACAAGCGGTTTAGGCAGGGAATCTGTGATCGGTTGGATATTGGCGGCATCGGCCAATGCGCTGTTGACAACCAAACTTACCAACAGATTATTCAAGCCCCGGGCTTTCAGGGTGTCTTGAATCAGGTTGAGATAATGCTTTTCCACCCAGTCTTTAAAAAACTTATCCGGCGCCTGCAGGATAATTGTATGCTCATCCTGTGCAAGCGGCTTAAGCGGCGTAATCCAGGTAGCGTAGGTTGTCTCCCCCAGCGCGGCCTTTAAATTATTTTGGGCTTCTTCCCAGATGCAGATTAATTCTGACATGGCTTCCTCTTGAGGAAATACAATAAAATAAAGCTGTTTTTGACGACGATAGACCTGCCTTGTAACCGCCTAACCAACTATGATCTGAGGAGTTGCCGGTATGCCCACAGAATCCACAGTTTATACACAGCTTGTATAAATCTGTGGATAAAAATCACAGCCCGTTTAGCGGAAACTAAGCCATTATAACAAAGACTAAAAACCTTGCAAGCAAAAAAGTTAAACGTCAGTTATTATATAACAATACAGACAATCGTCAATAAAAAACTTGACCTGTCGGTAAATGTGTGTTACAATTCACAAAATCAAAAACCACGCAACTAAAAATGTGGATAATTTATTATCTTCCGTGAAAGCTTAAATACGGAAAGAGGCAAGGGAGAATAAGAGCATGAAAAAAAACTTGAAAACACCTACTAATATCGTGGGTAAAAGACGCCACGGTTTCCGCAGTAAAATGAGTTCGAAGGCGGGACGTAAGCTCCTTGCCCGTCGACGGAGCAAGGGTAGAAAGCGCCTTTGCGTTTAATGAGCGCAATCTCCTGGTTAAATCCGGCAACCCTCATACTCAAACTAATCGGGCTGTATCAAAAATACTTAAGGCCGCTGTGTCCGCCCAGTTGCCGTTTTGAGCCGGGTTGTTCGGAATACGTAAAACAGGCGATTGCAAAATATGGCTTAATTAATGGAGGATTAAAGGGAATAATCAGAATTTCTTGCTGCCATCCTTTTTCAGGCAAGTCAGGTTATGATCCCCTAAAATAAAACTTATGGAAAAACGCTTAGTGCTGGCAATTGCTTTATCACTTTTGGTGTTATTGGGTTGGTCGGTTTTGTTTCCGAAACCGCAACTAGTTGGTAAACAAGAGGTTAAGTCTACGGAGTCTTCTCTAGTCACTTCTGTCGCGAGTACCGTTCCGGCGGTATTACCGCCCTCATCCGTCCTAGCCGAGACTGCGCCCATCACAGAGACGATCCGGTTTATTCAAAAAACCCGGGAGATAGTTTTTAACCCGTCCACTGCTTCCATTGTAGAGATTATTTTCCTTGAAGGTAAAGACCACCAGCTGTCGCTGAAAGCAGGATTGCTCATGCACAGCGAGGTTCCTTTTAAGCTGCAAAGCCGCACCGAAGAATCGATCACGTTCATTGCGGAGGATAAAAATCAGCGCATCATTAAGAAGTTTTATATCCCTAACGCTAGCTATTCCATAGAGTTAGAAACAATAATTTATAATTTAACCAATTCCACAGTCACCGTAACTCCTCAATTAGTGCTGGGCCGGGTAGATCTTTCTGCAAAAAATCCCCAAGCCAGGTATCAGGATATATTTTTAGGAACCAACGAAAAAAACATGCACCATGGCCCCGGGAAAAATTTTAACAGCGGCAATATTAAATTTATTGGTTTAAGAGATCAATATTTTTGCACAATTATTGAGCCGGACAAAATTACCACTGAAGCATATATTAAAAAAATTGGACCTCAAGAATCCGAGGTTGGTTTAATTTATCCAAGTTTCAGTTTGCAGGCTAATAGCCAGATTGGACATTTATTACGTATTTATTTAGGCCCGCAAGACTTAAAAGTAATTAATAAAATTAATCCCGAATGGTCCGGCATCATTTATTTTGGGACATTTGACTTTATCGCGCAAATTTTAATGCAATTATTACTGTTTTTCTTTAATTTGGTGCATAATTGGGGGGTAGCAATTATTATTTTAAGCATGGCGGTCTATTTTTTATTGTTCCCGCTTTCCATGAAGCAAATGCGCTCTATGAAGGAGATGCAGCTTTTGCAACCTAAAATTGAAGCACTGCGAAAAGAGCATAAGGATAACCCGCAAAAATTAAATAAAGAAATAATGGAGTTGTACCGTGAACATAAAGTTAATCCTTTAGGCGGCTGTTTGCCACTTTTGCTCCAAATGCCTATTTTCTTCGCCTTATATCAAGCGCTAATTCGCTCATCTGCCTTAAGAGGAGCTCATTTTTTATGGATCAAAGATTTATCCGCTCCTGACCAAGCTTTTGTGTTGAAAAATTCAATTCCTTTTTTAGGTAATCAAATCAATATTTTACCGATTTTAATGGCGATCGGAATGTTTATACAGCAAAAGGTGGCTTCACCACAGGCGACCGGTGAAGCTGCCCAGCAGCAGAAGATGATGGCCATTATTATGCCGATTATGTTCGGAGTAATCTTTTATCAAATGCCGTCGGGATTAGTGCTTTATTGGTTTGTGAACAGCATACTAATGTTAATTTACCAAGCTCGCATCAATTGTAAAAAATGAAAAAATCAAAATACGTAGAATCAGAAGGCAAAACGGTTGAGGAGGCGATTGAAAAAGCGCTAACGAAATTAAAACTAAATCGCAGTCAAGTTAAAATCGAGAGCTTGTCCGAAGAAAAGAAAGGTTTGTTTGGTATGCCCGGCGCTAAACCGGCAAAAGTGCGCATTAGTGTAATTGAAGGCAAATAACCGCTTGACAAAGCGGCAAATTTTAGGATAATAAGCTTAAGCAATAAAATGTTCCGCGTGGAACATTGTATATACCTAAAGAGCAGGGGAGATGTTCCGCGTGGAACATTCTCTAACTGAAGTAATACCAATGGGTAAAATTATTGCAATTTGTAATCAAAAGGGTGGAGTAGGTAAAACCACTACCTCGATTAATCTGGCGGCATTTTTAGCCCTAGCTGCCAAAAAGGTGATGCTGATAGATCTGGATCCCCAGGCGAATGCTACCAGCGGAATCGGGATTAATAAACATGACATCCAAAAAAGTACTTACCATATCCTATTAGAAGAAGCTAAATTCTCTGACATCCTGCAAAAAACAAACATTGATAATTTAGTGCTGGCTCCTTCTAATCTGGATTTAACCGGTGCCGAAGTGGAATTGGTGGGGGCACTGGGTAGGGAGTATAGATTGAAACGCGCCCTGCAACCCGAAAAAGCAAATTATGATTTTACGATCATTGATTGCCCGCCATCTTTAGGGTTGCTCACAATTAATGGTTTGTGCGCCGCTGATTCAGTAATGATACCCGTACAATGTGAATATTATGCCTTGGAGGGTTTAACACAACTCCACAATACGATCAAGCTTGTAAAAGAGAATCTTAATCCGGCGCTAACGGTGGAAGGCGTGTTGTTGACGATGGCTGATTTTCGCACGAACCTGACCAAAGAGGTAATTCAAGAAGCGCGTAATCATTTTCACGAAAAAGTTTACCAAACTGTAATCCCCAGAAATATTCGTTTAACTGAGGCTCCCAGCTTTGGCCAGCCAATTGTGTTATATGACCGGGATTCTCTGGGCGCACAAAAATACCAAGATCTCTGTCGGGAAATATTGGGGCTGTCTTTGGATTCCAAGATGAGTGTTGAGGGTACGGAAAAGAATATTAAGCCATAAAATTCCTACTAATTGCGGGCAGGAGGAGCTAATGATGGAAAGAAAAGCTTTGGGTAAAGGGCTGGGTGCGTTGATCCCTGAAATATCAGTGGATAACGTCACCGGGCACAAAAGAGAAGAGATACTTTTTGTGGGTATTGAAAAAATCAGGCCGAATCCTTTCCAGCCACGCGAAGATTTTATTCAGCAGAACATTGATGAGCTTGCCCAATCAATCCGGGAAAAAGGAGTTATTCAACCGTTATTAGTGCGGAGGAAAGGTGATAACTACGAATTGATCGCCGGAGAAAGAAGGTTACGCGCTGCTAAGT
>JAGVOR010000004.1 GCA_020052635.1 Candidatus Omnitrophota bacterium | reverse complement strand
TGGTTTGTGCCTTGGGCTACCGGCTCAACCGGAGTTTCACCGTGGGCGATAATAATTTTTAAGCCTGCTTTCCTGGCGATTGCGGCCAGGGGCTTGAATTGTTCAGGCGGCAGGTGGGTTAGTTCTACGCCGGGTAAGACTTTAATTTTTGAGTTTTTCGGCCAGCGGCGGCAGAACTCCGTAATTGATTTAGAAACCTGTTTAATATTACTGTAGTCGGCATGGTCGGTGATAGCAATTACCGCATAACCTTTGTCCTGATAGCGGACCGCGACCTCGGAGGGAAGCAGTTCACCGTCGCTTAGAAAAGTATGGGAATGCAAGTTGTACATTTTTTGTTATTCGGGGGACACATTACTTAATTCGAATTAAGTAATGTGTCCCCCGATTAGATTACGGATAGCTCCATCGAGCTAGGCCTGGATTAAACGGTTAAGTAATTTTATTTGAAACGCTCGATGCAATTAAAAATGCGAGTCTTAAAATAAGGCATTTTTAATTAGTGCGCCTGGCAGGAGTCGAACCTGCTGCCCAGAGTTTAGGAAACTCTTGCTCTATCCAGGTGAGCTACAGGCGCGTTTTAGTGATTTTCTTATACGCCTCTTGTCTGCAACAGGTATCCAGGTGCCCGCCATACTTTATGGCGGGTCCGCCAAGATTTGTGGCGGAAGCTACAAGCGCAGATTAAGCCTGCCGGATTATTCTCCCGCAAATTTAACTAAAGAAAATACCGGGTAATCTTTTAATTTATCCTTGCCCTTTAAATCAACCAGCTCAATGACAAAGGCGATGGCTGCGATTTTTCCTCCCAATCGATTAACCAGGTCAGTCACTGCTTTAACCGTGCCGCCGGTAGCCAATAAATCATCAATGATTAAAACTTTCTCACCGGGCTTGACCGCGTCCTGGTGGATTTCTAAGGTGTCAGTCCCGTATTCCAGTTCATAAGTAGCGGAAATGGTCTTAAATGGCAGCTTACCTTTTTTACGTACCGGGACAAACCCGGCATTAATCCGGTGGGCAACCGCCGCGCCGAAGATAAAACCGCGCGCCTCTACCCCCACCACTTTAGCAAATCCTTTTCCCTTATATTTTTTAACCAGTAAATCCACGGATTTTTTAAAGGCGTCGCGGTTTTGAATTAAAGTGGTCACATCGCGGAAAAGAATTCCTGCTTTGGGGAAATCCGGAATATTGCGGATCGATTTTTCTAAAAGGGCATTGTTGTTCATCATAGCTCCTTCTCCTGGCCGACCACAAATTTTCTCAATTTTTTTAAGGCCGACTCTTCGATCTGGCGGATCCTCTCGCGGGAAACCCCCAGTTTCTTAGCGACCACTGCCAGGGTCTGGGGCTTATCGTTGCTTAATCCGAAACGTAAATCCAGGATCTCTCTTTCCCGTTCGTTCATTACCTCCATCAGATTGTCGATCCTTTCCCGGTCCAGGAGTTTAACGATTCCGGCATCCGGAGCGATGGCATTTTTGTCCTCGACTAATTCCGAAATCTGGTTTTCATTATCTTCTCCGATCGGGGCTTCCAATGAAGAGGTAGTAGAAGCCATCCAGAAATTGATCTGTTCGCTTTTTTCAGGGGTAAGTTTAAGTTTTTTAGCGATCTCTTTATCCGTAGGAATGCGTTTTAGTTTCTGGCTCAGGCGCTCGCGGGTTTTTTTCCATTTGGTGATCAGGTCGTTCATGTAGACCGGGACCCGGATCATCTTACCCTGTTCGCTCAAAGAGCGGGTAATCCCCTGCCTGATCCACCAGGCAGCATAGGTGGAAAAACGAAAACCTTTACGGTGGTCAAACTTTTCGACCGCTTTCATTAAACCTAAGTTACCTTCTTCGATTAAATCCAGAAACGGGGTGCCCATGCGCATATAGCGTTTGGCAATGTTAATCACCAGGCGCAGGTTAGCCCGGATCATATCTTTGCGGGCGACCTCATCACCTTTACGTATCCGTTTGTTTAATTCGACTTCTTGCTTGGCGGTTAAAAGCGGGATGGTCCGGACCTCTTTAAGATAAGTTTTTAAGGCTTCCATTTTTTAATCCCCGTTTATTGATCGATAGACGATAGACTGCAGCCGATAGATAAAATCGGGCGAAGCCCCACCGTCGACCATAGACTACCGTCTATCGACTACGCTTTATTTCTTTTTATTCGCCTTCCCTTTGATCACTGCCTGCGCCGCGGCTAATTTCGCAATCGGAACCCTAAAGGGCGAGCAGCTGACATAATCCATGCCGACATTATGGCAGAACTCAACGGATTTAGGTTCGCCTCCGTGCTCTCCGCAGATACCTACCTCTAAATTTTTATTGGTGCTGCGGCCACGCTGGATACCCATTTTGATCAATTCACCGATCCCTTCCTGGTCAATGCTTTGGAAAGGGTCCTCCGGGAGGATGCCTTTCTTGACATATTCCGGCAGGAATCCGCCGATATCATCCCGGGAGAAACCAAAGCCCATTTGGGTCAAGTCATTGGTTCCGAAAGAGAAGAATTTTGCCAATCTCGCCAACTTATCGGCGACAATCGCTGCCCGGGGAATTTCGATCATCGTCCCGAAGAGATGCTTAATTTTCTTTAATCCGTATTTTGCCAAAACTTCCTTATAGATTTGTTCGGCAATGGCGAACTGATCCGCCAGTTCTTTTACGTCGCAAACCACCGGGATCATAATCTCCGGATAAGGATCCTTGCCCTCTTTGACTAATTCCGCGGCTGATTCTAAGATTGCGCGGATTTGCATGGCGCTTACTTCCGGATAGGTTACGCCTAAACGCACACCGCGGTGGCCCATCATCGGATTGGACTCATGCAAACCTTCAGCCCTTTTAGCCAGCTCCTTCATATCGATGTTTAAGTCTTTAGCTAATTGCTCAAGTTTTGCAGTTTCGCGCGGCACAAATTCATGCAGCGGCGGGTCCAGTAAACGGATCACTACCGGAAAGCCGTCCATCGCCTCAATCGTCCCTTTCATGTCCTTTTTGACAAAAGGGAATAATCCATCCAGGGCGGCCTGCCTCTCGGCAAGGGTTTTAGAAACAATCATTTTGCGCAGTAAGAATAACGGCTCATCTGACCCTTTACCATAGAACATATGCTCCGTGCGGAAAAGGCCGATACCTTCGGCTCCGAATTGCAGGGCCTTTTGCGCATCAAGCGGTGTTTCGGCATTGGTGCGGATGCCTAATTTCTTAATTGCATCGCAAATTTTCAGGAATTCCGAAAGCACGGTATTTTCTTCAGCGGCGTCCATCATCGGAAGCTGGCCTTCATAGACAGTGCCTTTGGTGCCATTCAGGGTAATCCAGTCACCCTCTTTTAAAAGCTTTCCTTCAACCTGCAGTGTTTTTTTATCAAGGTCAACGTGTATCGCGCTGCACCCGACAATACAGCATTTCCCCCAGCCGCGGGCCACTAAAGCGGCGTGGCTAGTCATGCCGCCGCGGGCAGTAAGGATTGCCTGGGCGACGCGCATACCTTCCACATCTTCCGGGTTAGTTTCTTCGCGCACCAGGATTACCTTTTTACCGGTTTTTGCCCAATCAACTGCGTCATTGGAAGAAAATACGATCTGTCCGCAAGCACCGCCCGGGCCGGCAGGTAAACCTTTGGCGACCGGTTTAACCGTCAGTTCTGTTTTAGGGTCGATGATCGGATGCAGTAATTCATCAAGCTGTGCCGGGGTTACCCGCATCACCGCCTGCTCTTTTTTGATCATTTTTTCTTTAACCATCTCGACAGCCATGCGCACTGCGGCCGGGCCGTTACGCTTGCCGATCCGGCACTGCAACATAAAAAGCCTGCCTTTTTCAATGGTAAATTCGATATCCTGCATATCATGGTAATGTTTCTCCAGGCGATCCTGGATCGCGTAGAGCTCTTTATAAATTTTCGGCATCGCCTTTTCCAGGGTCAGCAGGTTTTTATTGTGGCTGGAGGTGGAATATTCATTAATCGGCGCCGGAGTGCGGATACCCGCAACCACGTCTTCACCCTGGGCATTAATCAAATATTCGCCGTAGAAATTATTTTCTCCGTTTCCCGGGTTTCGCGTGAAAGCCACACCGGTGGCTGAATCATCTCCCATATTGCCAAAGACCATGGTTTGAACATTGACTGCCGTACCCCACTCATCCGGAATATTTTCGATCCGGCGGTAGCTGATGGCGCGTTTTCCGTTCCAGGATGAAAATACCGCACCAATCCCTCCCCAGAGCTGCTCCATCGGTTCATCGGGGAATTCTTTACCCAATACTGCTTTGATCTTGTTTTTAAACAGGGCGCAGAGTTTTTTCAAATCCTCAACTTTTAAATCCGTATCCGAAACATAATTTTTAGACTGCTTGAGCTCGGCCATGATTCTTTCCAGCTGCTTACGGATACCCTCTTCGCCTTTAGGCTCAATCCCGGCAGCCTTTTCCATAACCACATCGGAATACATCATAATCAAACGGCGGTAGGCATCATAGACAAACCGTTCATTGCCGCCGCTCTGCTTGATTAAACCGGGAATAGTTTTTTCGGTCAGCCCTACATTGAGCACGGTTTCCATCATCCCAGGCATAGATCTTCTGGCGCCGGAGCGAACGGAAAATAATAACGGGTTTACACTATCGCCGAATTTTCTACCCATTAATTTTTCGACTTTTTCCAGGGCCGTCTGAACCTGGCCTTTTAATTCTTTAGGGTATTTCTTTTTGTTCTGATAATAATAAGTGCAGACCTCGGTAGTGCAGGTAAAACCCGGAGGGACCGGCAGGAGCAAATTTTTGTTACCCGCCATTTCGGCAAGGTTTGCGCCTTTACCCCCTAAGAGGTTTTTCATACTTTCATTGCCTTGCCCTTTTCCGCCGCCAAAACTGTAAACATATTTCTTTGCCATTACTTTTTAAACCCTTCCTTTCTTAGTTGGTTAAAACGATACAGGCCTATAGTCGATAGTCGATGGACGAGAGCCGATCGACCCATACGTTTTAGAACAGTTTATCAATAAAATATTCTTTTAATCTGTCGATCGAAATCCGTTCCTGCTGCATGGTATCACGGTCGCGCACCGTTACCTGTTGGTCTTCTAAAGTCTGCACGTCTACAGTGACACAATAAAGGGTGCCTACCTCATCCTGACGGCGGTAAAGCTTGCCGATGGAACCGGTATCATCATAAACTGCGGCAAAAGACTTTTTTAAATCTACGGATATATTTTTGGCTAGTTCTACGATTTCCGGCCGGTTACGCAATAACGGCAGCACGGCAGCTTTTACGGGAGCCAACTCCCTGTTTAATTTTAAAACTATCCGGTTATCTTCCTTGATGGTTCGACTTTGCTCACCATCAATCCTGAGCTTGGTCGAAGGATTGACTTTTTCTTCCGTATAAGCGTCAACTAAAAAAGCCAGCACCGCCCGGTCAACCCCGCCGGACGGTTCGATAATATAAGGATAGAACTTTTCTTTCCTGGTGTCGTCGAAATACTGCAGGTCTTTGGCGCTGTATTGAGCGTGCTGTTTTAAATCGTAATCGGCGCGGTTAGCGATCCCCTCTAATTCTGCCCAACCAAACGGGAAATTGTATTCGACATCCATACAGGCATGCGCGTAATGGGCCAACTCATCGTGACCGTGCTGCCGCTTCCTTAAATTTTCGTTCTTAATCCCTAAAGCCAAATACCAGTTAAAACGGTTTTGAATCCACGCTTCAAGGGCTTGCGGAGCATCCTGCGGATTAACGAAATACTCAATTTCCATTTGCTCGAATTCACGGGTGCGGAAAGTGAAGTTACCGGGGGTTATTTCGTTACGGAATGATTTGCCGATTTGCGCCAAACCAAAAGGAAGTTTGGGGTGGCGGGAATCCAAAATATTTAAGAAATTTACAAACATACCTTGAGCGGTTTCTGGCCGCAGGTATACTTCGTTTCCGCTCTCTTCTACCGGCCCCTGGTAAGTTTTAAACATCAGGTTAAACGGCCGGGCATCGGTAAGTTGGCCGCCGCACTCCGGACAAGCAGACGGATCCTTAAGGTCAGCGCTTTTAAAACGCTTTTTACAGTTTTTGCAATCGCTTTTTAAGTCAAAGAAATTATGAACATGGCCGCTGGCTTCCCAAACCCTGGAGTGCATGAGGATGGCGCAATCCATCCCCAGGATGTCGTTACGCTCCTGGACATTGGACTTCCACCAGGCCTTTTTGAGGTTGTTTTTTAACTCTACTCCATAAGGGCCGTAGTCCCAGGTGTTAGCCAGGCCGCCGTAGATTTCGCTGCCCTGAAAAATAAATCCCCGGCGTTTACATAAAGAAACGATTTTGTCCATCAGGCTTTCAGGCATAGTTTTATATTTTTAGCATAATCTAATTTAAAAAGCAAGTTAATTTGCGCAAAACTAATTGACCGGCTTTAAGGTAGAAATTATTGCGAATACTTTATTTAAGTCCAGCTGGGCCGCCTCATCCTTGATGTAAACTTTAAAAAAATTGTCATCGTTGTCTAAGACATTGCAGTCGAAATAATTGTTTTTGTTGGTTATCGAGTAGTTGATAAACCCTGAAAATTTACCGGTTTGGAATTTAATCATTTTAGCGCTGCCCGGGCTGCCGATATCCGGAATAAAAATGCTCTTCATGATCACAAAAAAAGCATCGGTAATATTCTTGACCCGGTTCAATTGGGCATACATCAGGCGCCGGATGAGTTCACTGTTATTAATAATTGC
>JAGVOR010000150.1 GCA_020052635.1 Candidatus Omnitrophota bacterium | reverse complement strand
GCTGGTGGGTAATTATTTCGGTAGCCGCCTGCGGGTTGCTGGTTATGCTATCCGGTATCTGTGCCTCATCGGTGGCCTGGGCCAAGTCTAGGATACTGTTTGAGCAGCTGCGCAATAAACCAAAGGGGCGGGTTTGACACAGGATCAGAATAAAATAAAAGTATCGGTTTGCGTGGTTACCTATAACCAGGAAAAATACATCTGCCAGTGCTTGCAAAGCATTGTCGATCAGGATGCCGGTTTTCCTTTTGAAGTGATTGTCGGGGATGATTGTTCAACCGACGGGACGCAAGCAATTATCAAAGAGTTCGCGGCCCGGTATCCGGGTGTAATTAAGCCTGTATTTCATGAAAAGAATGTCGGCAATTGCCATAATCTTATTTTGGTATATCAACAGGCAGCCGGTGAGTATATCGCGCAGATGGATGGGGATGATTTTATGCTTCCCGGTAAATTAAAGCTTCAGGCAGAAGCGCTGGACCGGAATCCGGATTGTGCCATCTGTGTTCATGCGATGAAGGAATTTGACCAGCAGAGCTTGCGCTATCGGAAGTTTAAGCCGATAAAAGTCCCGGAAAAAAGCGATGCGGCATTTTTATTGATGAATTTACCGTTTTTCCCCCATTCCAGTAAAATGTTCAGAACCATATATCAGAATGACCTAAAGTTACCGGCAGGGGAATTTTTAGATTGTTATCTGCATATTCATCATGCCTTAAAAGGAAAAATATTATATTTGAAAAATGTGCTGGGGGTTTACCGGTTCGGTGTCGGGCTTTCCACAGCAAAAAACAACGGCAATTCCGATTATGCAATTTTTAAAACTAAAATGCTCAAGCTGGCCATAGAGGCAATTGAATATGCCGGCCGCCTTGGTCTCAAGGAGGAGGTGATTAATAAGGCAAAAGCCAAGATTTATTTTGAATATGCGCATTACTATCTGATGCAAAAGGATTTTAACCAATTTAGATTGCTGCTGGATAATTCGATTAAATCCGCTAAATTCAGCAATAGTCAGATTTTGTTTAAAAGTTTTTCCGAAGCCCCATTGTTCTTATTTTCATTAGTCCGTGTCAGGGAGATGCTTAGGGGCGCCAAATAGGAGAGCGATATGAGCAAAACTTCATTTTACAATAAAACAGAGTTAGCAAAGCTAGGGCTTAAAAGTTACGGCCGTAATGTATTGATTAGCCGGGAAGCTTCTTTTTATGGGGCAGGTAATATTGTCCTGGGGGATTCGGTCAGGATCGACGATTTCTGTATCCTTTCCGGAAAAATTACTATCGGTTCTTTCGTCCATATTTCTGCTTATGCGGCGTTATACGGAAGTAAGGGTATCAAAATCAAGGATTTTTCCGGAATATCTCCCCGGGTGACGATATTCAGCGCAACCGATAATTTTAACGGTAAGTATTTGATCGGGCCGCTCGTTCCTTCCAAATATACCAACGTTACCGGCGGAAAGGTGGTAATTAATAAATTTGTCCAGATCGGTGCCGGCAGCGTAATTATGCCCAAGGTATCGATCGGGGAAGGCGCGGCAGTGGGGGCGCTAAGTTTTGTTAACCGAAAGATTAAGGCCTGGACGATTAATGCCGGCATACCGGTTAAGTTTATTAAGCACCGGGATAAAGGGCTAGTCAATAATGCCAACAGGTTTCTCAAGGTAAAGGAATAGCCGCGGCGAGGGATTATGCAATTAAAAATACTCGATATATTAGCCTGCCCAAAGTGCTTTGAGGATTTGACTTGTTTGCCGAAAGAAATGCACGGTGATCAGGAGGTGGTTTCCGGGAATCTGAAATGTAAAAACTGCCGGTGTACGTATCCGATCCAATCTTCGATTCCCCGTTTTGTGCCGGCAGTTAATTACGCGGCATCTTTCGGTTTTCAATGGAACCGGTTTAAATTCGAGCAAATCGATGCATTTGCTTCCGAAAAACTTTCAGCCAACAGGTTCTATGCGGAAACCGGATGGAGGCAGGATGAACTTAATGAAAAATGGATTTTAGATCTGGGGTGCGGGGCAGGCAGGTTTCTGGATATTGCAGCGAAAAGTACGGCGGAGGTGGTGGGCGTGGATATCAGTAACGCGGTGGATGCCTGCGCGGTGACGCTGGCCGGCCGGAAAAACGTGCATTTAGTCCAGGCCAGTGTGTATGAGCTTCCTTTTAAGCCGGGGGTATTTGATGCGGCTTATTCGATCGGGGTTATCCAGCATACGCCTGCTCCTGCCAGGGCGATTGCAGCTTTACCGCGCCTGCTGAAGAAAAACGGAAAAATTGCCCTGACCGTTTATGAACGAAAACCTTGGACTCTGTTGAATGTAAAATATCTTATCAGGCCGCTGACTAAAAGGATCCCTAAAAAAGCGCTTTTATTCTTGATTAACGTGAGCATGCCGGTTTTTTATCCGCTCACCGCAATATTATTTCGTATTCCCTGGGTAGGCGGTTTTTTTAAGTTTGTTATCCCGGTTGCCGATTATCCCCGTGCACCGGGGCTTTCGTTAAAACAGCGCTACCGTTGCGTGATCCTGGATACCTTTGATATGTTGGCCCCGCAATTTGATTATCCGCAAACACAAAAAGAAGTAGAAGATGCTTTATCCGGCGCCGGGGTCGTCAATATTGAGCGGTTGAAGATTGCAGGGCTTAGCATAGTAGGGCAAAAGAAATGATTAGATATCAGAAACAAGAAAGCATTCTATGAATGTAACACTGATTTATCCGCTATTGTCGAAAGCCAGAAGCTTAGCCGATGAAAATAAACAGTATTGGCCGCCGCTGGGGTTGGCTTATATCGGCTCAGTGCTTAGGCAGGGCGGCCACCGTCTTCAAATTATCGACCGGGATATGGTTCTGCGTAAAAACGGTTTTGATTTTGAAAAAGCCGACCGGATAACCCTGGGCTTAATCGAAGATTTTAGGACGGAGGCGGTTGGTTTCAGTTTGACGACTCCCAATGTAACGGACGGAATCCATTTTTCCAGTTTGCTTAAGAAAGCCAACCCCAGGATCATGACTGTTTTCGGCGGGCCACATTGCACCGGTGAACCGGTAACGACTCTGAATATGGCTAAGGATGTGGATGTCCTGGTGCGGGGGGAAGGAGAAATGGCGATGCTGGATCTGGCCAACGGATTGTCTTTTAGCCGGATTGAAGGTTTGAGCTACCGGAATCCTGAGGGAACGGTTGTTTCTAATCCTGACCGTCCGCTGATTGAGCCCCTGGACAGTTTACCGCTTCCGGCCAGGGATTTGCTGGATATGGATTATTATACCCGGCCCAGCCGGTTCATCAGCCGGAACCTCTCGCTGAGGGCCACGCATATTTTTACCGCCCGGGGCTGCCCCAATAATTGTTATTATTGCGCCGGGCCTTTAATGGGCAGAAGAAAGGTGAGGTTTCACTCTCCGCAGAGAGTAGTTTCTGAGATCGAGGAATTAATTGCTCAATACCGCGTGGAGGCGGTATATTTCGCTGAGGATATGTTTTTGAGCAGCAAGAAGCGCGCGCTTGAAATGGTGGACCTGTTTTTAGAGCGAGGAATTCACAAGAAAATAGTCTGGATGGCGCAGCTGAGCACAAGCGTGGTTGATGAAATGCTGTTAGCCAGAATGAAAGAGGCAGGCTGCGTGCATGTCGAATACGGTTTTGAATCCGGCTCACAGCGTATCCTGAATTTAATGAATAAGCGGGCTAGCGTAGAAACAAACCGGAATGCGGCATTGCTCACTAAAAAAAGTGGACTGCGTTTTCAGGGTAATTTCATCGCCGGGTTCCCCGGAGAGACCGAAGATGATTTTAAACGCTCGGTAGATTTTATGCGCGCGGTGCGCCCGAATAATATCGCCCTGAATATTTTTATGCCTTTGCCCGGGACACAAATCCATCATCAGCTTAAGGAAGAAGGGAAATTGCTGCATAATTGGGATGACCTGGGTAATTCAGAGGCCCCGTTTGTTAATTACGCGGCGATGCCGCCTAAGGTTTTTGAGAAATTATACTTTAGGACGAAGTTAAGGGTAGTGCTGCCGCTCAACCTGTATTATTTTTTAAAAGATAATATTTTTCATCCGCTCAGACTCTTTTATGTTATCTTTACGCAGTTTAAGAGCGTGATCAAAAGAATGTTTAAGGCGGTGAGCGCCTTAAGGAATATTAAAAGGTTAGCTGATTAGACATGCATGTACTTTTTATAGCCTATCATCCGGTTGCTCATACAATTATGCTTTCTCAAGGCCTGCCCTATATGAAGGGGCTGGCGGGAAAAGGCGCCGAGTATTCTTTGCTGACCTTTGAAACAAATCAAAGCCGAAATTTATCTTGCCAGTATGTTGCTGATTTCACTCCGCCCCTAAAATGGCAGTACCTTAAATACCATCAAAAACCCAGGATGATGGCCACGCTTTGGGATATCTTCTTAGGCATAGCGGCGACGGCTCGGATAATTATCAAAGATAAGGTCAAAATTATCCATGCGCGGGGGTTTATTCCCGCTTTAATCGCATTTATCCCGGCAAAAATCTTCAAAGTAAAATTGTTTTTTGATACACGGGGGCTTTTGGCGGATAAATATGTCTGCGGCGGCCTGGTGGATAATGGCAGGTTGACCTACAGGGTGATGAGAGCGGGGGAGGATTTTTTGCTTAAGCATTCAGAAATCTTTACCGTGGAGACAAACAGCCATGCCCAGGTAATTAAGAATACGCACAGCAATCTCGCCTCCAAGCTGCGTATCATCCCTTGCTGCGTAGATACGGTAAAATTCGACTACCGGCTGTATAAAAATAACCCGGGGGATGGATTGCGGCTGGTTTATTTAGGCCAGGTCGGTACATGGTATCTTCTGGATAAGATGCTGGATTTTTTTAAAATCATGTCGCAAGAGCTCCCTCAAGCGCAGTTTACCTTTATTACCGAAAGCTCTCCCGGAATTTTTTATACCACGGCAAAAAAAATGGGGATAAACGAAAATAAAATAATGGTCAGGGGGGCTGACCATAAGGATATACCGGGCCTATTGGCAGCATCAAGCGCAGGGATATTCTTTATGAACCCCTATAAACGATATAATACCTTTCCGATTAAGTTCGGAGAGTATCTTGCCAGCGGACTACCGGTTGTTTTAAATAGCGGGATCGGCGACTGCGATGAAATAATCGGCAATGAAAACGCAGGAGTGATAGTCAAAGATTTTTCAACCGCTGAATACCAAAGGGCAATCGGTGCCCTGAAGCTGCTTTTAGAGGAAAAAGAGGCAGCCAGGCTAAGATGCCGGTTGGCGGCAGAAAAATATTGTTCGCTGGCAAAAGGCATAGAGAGTTATGCGGATATCTATAAATACCTGGAAGGAGCAGGCAGTTAATAAAATGAGGATTTTATTCTGGGTCCCGTATCCTAAAGAAGGGGCAAGCAACCGGTATAGGGTGGAGCAGTATCTGCCGTATCTGGAAGCCGCCGGGATTGGGTACTGCGTGCATTCTTTTTGGGCCAGGAGTGCGTACAAGATATTATATGAAAATGGGCATTACTTTAGAAAATCCGCCGCGCTTTTTTGGGGCACACTTTTGCGCCTCTTAGATATTTTGTTCATTAATCGATATAACGCCGTATTTATCCACCGCGAGGCGCATCCGGTCGGAGGCGCGGTATTAGAAACTATCATCTTTTTCTTAAAGAAACCGATCATTTTCGATTTTGACGATGCAATATTCTTAGGGGCAAGTAGTTCGGCCAATAGCTCTCTCGATAGGTTTAAAAAACCGGAAAAGATAAAAAAGATTCTGAAAATCAGCAGCCAGGTTATCGCCGGTAACCGTTATCTGGCCGATTTTGCCTTGAATTACAATAGTTCAGTGACGATTATACCGACTTGTATCGATACCGATAAATTTTATCCTATGCCCAAAGCCAGGCAAGATGAAGTTATTATCGGCTGGATGGGCAGCTTAACTACAGCACACTACCTGGAAGGGTTAAAAGAGGTGTTTGAGACTTTGTTGAATCGATTCCCTAATTTAAGGATAAAGATCGTGGGCGGGAAACTGTCTTTAGGGGATGATCGCCGCCTGATTAATAAAAATTGGTGTTTTGAGGAGGAGATAGCGGATTTACGCAGTTTTGATATCGGCATAATGCCGATCTCGGATAATAAATGGGCACAGGGAAAATGCGGGCTAAAAGCTATTCTTTATATGAGTATGGGTATTCCGTGTGTTTGTTCGGATGTGGGCGTAATCAAGGAGATCGTTAAAGACGGGGTAAACGGGTTTTTGGCCAAGTCCAAAGAAGAATGGCTGGCGAAGCTTTCTTTTTTAATTAATGACCCCCAAGCTAGAAAAAGCATGGGTTTGGCAGGAAAATTAACCGTTCAAGAGAAATATTCTCTGCAGGTAAACGCGCCGATAGTTTTAGGCATAATTAAGAAAGTTATCGGTCAGGCTTAGACAGTTAAGGAGTATCTGGGTTATGGATTATGATAAAGGCGGAAAAGAAAAAGATACTTATACGGAATCCGAAGTTGAACAGGTAAGCTGTCCTTTTTGCCGGACGGATAAATTCCGTAATTTATATACCGAAAGAGGGGCCTTAGGGGTAGTGAGATGTTTAGGCTGCGGCCTGATTTATGTGAATCCGCGACTGAAAAACCCGGAAAAAGTATATTGGGGAGAGGCGGAAAAATATTTTGACGAAGCAAAGTTGATTTTTTACGGTAAAGCAAAACACCACCGCGACCAGAATTATCTTGAGGACCTCAAGCGGATTAAACAATATAAGCCTTCCGGCAGGTTCTTGGATATTGGAACCAATATGGGTTTTTTCTTAAGGATGGCCAAAGGGGGTAGTTGGGATTTGTATGGCGTTGAACCGTCGCCTTCTTTGTCGGAGCTGGCCAGAAAGTATTTCGGCTTAAATGTTAAAACGGCCTATCTTGAAGCTGCCGGTTTTGAGAGTAATTATTTTGACGTGATTACCCTGACCGATGTTTTTGAACATATCGCCGACCCGGGGAAAATGTTAAATGAAATTAAAAGAATTTTAAAACCCGATGGGGTATTATTTATTAAAGTCCCTAACGGCCTATTTAACCTTTTTAAGCTTAAGCTTGCCCAGTTGACAGGCAGGTTAAAGAATTACGATCTTTTCGATTCGTATGAACATGTCGTTCATTATTCTTCCAGTTTACTGGAAAAAATGCTTAAGAAACACGGTTTTAAAATTATTGACCAGGACATCGGAAGTCCTATTCAACTTCCGGTTTGGCATAATTATGTAGGGTCTTATTACCAGTATCCCAGCCCCTGGCGGCTGGATTATAAAAGGCAAACCGCGCGCCGGCTGCTGTTTTATTTGTCTAAAATTGAATTTTATTTATCCGGCAAAAGGGTAGGTTACCTGGCCCCGAATATTATTGCGATTGCCCGCAAGGAGAGCTAGATTATGTGTGGAATTTGCGGAATTATAGATTACGCCAGCGCAGAAGAGGCTAAAAGAAAAGCCCTAGGCAGGATGTGCGCTTGCCTTAAACACCGCGGGCCCGATGATGAAGGGTTTTATGTTAAGGCGGAGGTGGGATTAGGGCACCGGAGATTAAAGGTTATTGATTTATCCGCTGCCGGGTCCCAGCCGATGGTCTCTGCATCCGGCCGCTATGTGGTTATTTTTAACGGGGAGATTTACAACCATTTGGAGCTGCGCCAGGAGTTGCCGGGCGTTGCCTGGCGTGGGCATGCGGATACGGAAACGCTGCTAGCCGCTTTTGAATCCTGGGGGATAGAGCAGGCGCTTAAAAGAACTGTGGGTATGTTTGCGATTGCGCTTTGGGATAATCAAGCAAGAGTTCTTACGCTGGCCCGTGACCGTATCGGCGAAAAGCCGCTTTATTATGGTTTCGGAAAGAATTTATTTATCTTCGGTTCGGAATTAAAAGCAATTAAAGCGCATCCTGATTTTACCGCAGAAATCAACCGGGATGTTCTGTATTTATATCTTAGATATTGTTATATCCCGGCGCCTTATTCCATCTATAAGGGGATTAATAAGCTTCCTGCGGGCAGCTATATACAATTTCCCGTTGCCCGGGGGTTGGATAATTTACGCTCAGCAAGGCCCGTTGAGTATTGGAATTTAGCTGAGGTTGCCAGGCAGGGGATTGCGCGTCCGTTTAGAGGCGGTGAATCCGAAGCGATTGCGGCTTTGGATAAACAGTTAAAGCAAGCAATTGATTTACAGATGATCGCGGATGTGCCGCTGGGCGCTTTTCTCTCCGGAGGGGTGGATTCTTCAACCGTGGTGGCTCTGATGCAGGCCCAATCTGCTCGTCCGGTTAAAACATTCTCTATCGGATTCAAGGAGGATAGCTATAATGAAGCCGGGTATGCTAAGGCGGTGGCAGGGCATCTTGGCACGGAACACACTGAATGCTATGTTTCATCGCAGGAGGCCATGCAGGTCATCCCCCGGTTAGGGTCTATCTATAATGAGCCGTTCGCCGATTCTTCGCAGATACCTACTTTTTTGGTTTCACAGATCGCCCGGAAACAGGTTACGGTTTCTTTATCCGGAGACGGCGGCGATGAATTATTCTGCGGGTATAACCGTTATCTGTTGGCAGACGCCTGGAGGAAGATTTCGATCCTCCCGTTCGGGGCCAGAAGATTAGCCGGAAGCCTAATAAAGAAAATACCCTTATCAGCCTGGAGGGGTATCTTTCGGCAGGCGAACAGATTTATCCGTTTACCGTCGAACATGGAGGAGAAATTAGAGAAATTATCCACCCGCCTGGAAAATGTCAATGGGATAGAAGCGCTTTATGCCAGCCTGGTTTCCGGGATCTCTCATCTGGGCCAGGCAGTGATCGGTGCCAAGGAGCCGGCGACTTGGTTAATGGAAAAAGGAATCAAGCTGGAATTTCCTGATCCTAAACTTCAGATGATGTATTTGGATGCGATGACTTATCTGCCGGATGATATCTTGGTCAAGCTTGACCGGGCGGCCATGTTCCACAGCCTGGAAACCCGGGTCCCATTTCTTGATCATCGCGTGATTGAGCTGGCATGGTCATTGCCTTTATCCATGAAAATGCGCCGTGGCCAAACGAAATGGATATTGCGGCAGCTGTTATATAAATATGTCCCTAAAAAACTCATTGAACGGCCAAAGATGGGTTTTGGGATTCCGGTAGGGGAGTGGATACGTAAAGAACTTAAGGGCTGGGCGGAGGGATTATTAGAAGAATCCCGTTTGCAACAGGAGGGCTTCTTTGACGTGCAGTTTGTCCGCTCGCGCTGGCAGGAGCACATTAGCGGAAAGCGGGATTGGCAGCATTTTCTCTGGACGGTGCTGATGTTCCAAACCTGGCGGGAAGAACAAAAATCAGGGGTTGGTATTAATTAACGGGATGCCGCCTGCGGGCGCATGAGGTAAATATGTTGAATAACAAAATCAATCACCTATGGAAGATTTGGGGAATTGCGTTTATCTATACCTGCCTGGTTAGCCTATTTGTGCAGTTTATACTGCTTCCGTATTTTTTCCCCCGGATGCATGCCGGAGGAGGCTTATTTACCGGCTGCCCGGATAGCGTAAGCCTCCATCAACTGGCGGTTGAGCTGGCAGAGAGGATTAAGCAATCAGGCTGGGGGGCCTGGAGGCTGCGTCCGCATAACCAGTCTCCGGCAGGTATCGCTTCGATGGTATACGCATTGACCTGGAGCAAGCTCTGGGTTTTGATCCCGTTAAATGCCGCCCTGCATGCCAGCGCTTTTCTGATTTTATTCCAGCTGATTAATTTATTTATCAAAAACCAGCTTAGGTCATTTTTATGCGTATTGCCGTTTTTAGTTTTTCCATCTAACCTGCAATGGACGGCGCAACTGCATAAGGATGGCTTGAGTATATTGGGAGCGGCTTTAATTTTATACAGCCTGGTTATTTTAGTTAAATCAGGGAACCTGGAAAAGAAGGACTGGCGCCGGTTGATTGCTCGCGCGATTGTTTTTTATCTGATGGGTATCTTCCTGATTTGGCTGGCGCGGCCATATATGTTAATGATTGTAAAATTTATTATGGTTTTTTTCTGCCCACTGTTGATTGCTACTTTCTTTATCCGCTGGCTCAAGGGTAATTTATCCTGGCAGAAGGTATTTACTGCTTCGGGGGTGTTATTGATCAGTCTTCTTATATTATCTCAAACGAGCTCAAAATATATGGCGGTTGATTCTGAAACTTTTGGTCTAAGTATGGCGCGTTCGGATGAATTACTGGAATCCTTTGCCCGGAGTCAGGATGAATTAGCGCAAACGGAGGCGGTAGAAGAAAAAGTAGAATCCGCACTGCCGGTTGCTGCGAAGCCAGAGGACAGTGCGCCAAGCGCAAAAGCATCCGCTCCGATTGCAGTAGTAGAACTACCTGCAGAAGAAAAAGTAGAATCCGCACTACCGGTTGCTGCGCAGACAAAAGACAATGAGCCAAGCGCAAAAGCACCCGCTCCGATTGCAGTAGTAGAGCTACCTGCAGAAGAAAAAGTAGAATCCGCACTACCGGTTACTGCGAAGCCGATAATCGTAAATCCTGAGCCGGCAAAATCAGAAGTTATGCCTAAACCAGCGGTCCAGAAATATATTCCTGAACAAACCTGGAAAAGGTCCTTTGGATGCCCGTTATTTATCGAAAAAAAAGCTTTTTCTTTGGCTCAGATGAGGGGAGGTTTCCGTTATACCGCTCCTGAGGCCGGCAGCAATATCGATATCGATGTGGGGTTTAATAGCCTGGAAAGTATAATCGCCTATCTGCCTAGAGCCGCTCAAATTGTTTTCTTGGCGCCTTTTCCTAATCATCGGTTCAGCAACCAAGGCAGTTATGCCGGCAGCCGCCTGATGCGTAGAATATCCGGTTTCGAAATGGCGATTGTATATTTCGGGCTATTTTTCTTATGGTACGCAGCCTGGTATTGGCGTAAACGGATTGAAATGTGGGTAATCGCCGCATTTTGTATTTATTTTATGCTGATTTATGGATTGATCGTTTGTAATGTCGGAACACTATATCGGATGCGGTATCTGTACATTACAATTTTAGCAGCTTTAGGCATAGCAGGTTTTTTTGCCCTGCTTGACCGGATCGGCACGAGAAGGAATAAAGATCAATGAAAAGATTTTCTTTAAAATTATGCGCAGTTCTAATCGGATCGGTATTAATCGTCAGCATTTTAAATGTCAGAGTGATTACCAGGCAGGGGGTTAATTATCAGGTCCGGGAAATTAGAGTGCCGCTATATCTTAAACTTTTGGATTTTATCGACCGGCATTATAATTACAAAAACTTAGTGGTAAATATTGCCGGTGATGCCAAGGATAGCAGTTCAAAAGTAGTTAAAATATTGGGTTGGGTCCATGCTAATGTGCGCAAGAACCCGCAGGAGCTGCCGGTTATTGATGACCACCCGTTAAATATTATAATCAGGGGATATGCAGTGGCAGATCAGTTTGAAGATATTTTTTCGATATTGTGTACTTATGCGGGGCAGCCGGCATTTTTTAAAATGTTTAAGAACCGCCTGGGTAGATTTTATTATATATCATTTGTGCAGATTAAGGGCAGGTGGTGTCCTTCTTCCGCTTTTGCGGGTGTATATTCAGAAAAGAGCGGCGCTATCGCTTCAGTTGAAGAGATTTTTCTGGATAAGCGGCTTTTGGAGCCGTTTGCATTAAAGTTGCCTGATTTTGAAGTGGACTCTTTTTTAACGGAAATAAAAAAAATGGATTTTAATGCCTCAGGAGGCAGGGTAAAGGGACAGAGCCCGGGGGGTAGGATACTCTATTTGATTAGGAATAAAATTGAAAGCATCTTTTAGAATAAAACCATAGCTAAGCAGGAGCCAGAAGTGAAATTGAATAATAAGTTTATGGGGATTATCGGCCTGGGGTATTGGGGTAAAAATATATTCCGCAATCTTTATGAAATGGGATTGATCCGCATAGCTTGTGATATTAATCCTCAGGTTATCTCCAGCTATAGAAAAGAGTTTCCGGATTTAGCTTACACTTGCCGGGTGCAAGAGGTTTTATCCCATCCGGATGTAAAAGCGGTA
Source organism: Candidatus Omnitrophota bacterium (assembly GCA_020052635.1). Lineage (GTDB taxonomy): Bacteria > Omnitrophota > Gorgyraeia > Gygaellales > Profunditerraquicolaceae > UBA6249. The sequence continues at coordinate 603 of JAGVOR010000150.1, read as the reverse complement.
TCGATCGCCACGCCGGCTTCCACGCATTATGAGATCGCCAAACAGGCGATTGCTTCGGGTAAGGATGTATTTGTCGAGAAGCCATTGGCATTAAACAGCGCGCAAGGCCAGGAGCTTAAGGAGTTCGCCGAGGAAAAACAGAAAATTTTAATGGTCGGGCACATTTTATATTATCATCCGGCGGTTATAAAACTTAAAGCATTGATTGCTTCCGGTAAGCTCGGCCGGATCCAATACGTGTATTCTAACCGGTTAAATATCGGAAAATTAAGAACTGAGGAGAATATTCTATGGAGTTTTGCCCCCCACGATATATCGGTAATCCTGATGTTGCTTGATGAGGAGCCGGTTAAAGTCTCGGCATTCGGCCAGGATGCATTCGGCCAGGGGATTTATGATACGACGATCACGAGCCTGGATTTTGCCAGCGGAATTAAAGGCCACATTTTTGTCAGTTGGTTGCATCCTTATAAGGATCAGAAGCTGATTATTGTCGGTTCTAAAGCGATGGCGGTTTTTGACGATGTGAGCAAAGAAAAATTATTTTTTTATCCGCATAAGATAGAGTGGGCAAACGCTGATCTGCCGGTTGCCTGTAAAGCG
>JAGVOR010000171.1 GCA_020052635.1 Candidatus Omnitrophota bacterium | reverse complement strand
GCAGGTGGATCAGGGCGCCAGTTTTTATTTTTCCTTGCCTAAAGGAGGGGAAAATGGTTGAAGAAGAATTTGTGGAAATACTCCTGGTGGAAGATAATCCGAATGATGTAGAGCTTACCTTGCGGGCGTTTAAAAAACATAACCTGTCCAATAAAGTGCATGTGGTAAATGACGGGGAAGCGGCTTTGGATTTTATATTTTGCACCGGCGCGTATCGTAACCGGGATTTCCAAAAACCTCCCAAAATTATTTTACTGGACTTGAAATTACCCAAGATCGGGGGCAAGGAAGTATTGCAGCGGATAAAATCCGATGAACGGACTAAAATTATTCCGGTGGTGGTGATGACCTCTTCCCAGGAAGAAAAAGATGTTTTTGAGAGCTACCGGTTAGGAGTGAACAGCTTTGTGATCAAACCGGTTAATTTTGAAAAATTTGTTAATACCGTGGCGGAATTAGGATTATATTGGATGGTGATCAATAATCCGCCTAAAGGCTAGAGGAGATACCCGATGAATGGTCAGATACATATTTTGATCGTAGATGATTCATCTGCCGATGCAGAGTTAATTGCCAGAGAGCTGCAGAAAGGGAATCTTGAGCATGAATCAAAATGGGCTAAATCCAAGCAGGAGTTTATGCTTAGCCTGCAGAATGCAAGTTTTGATATTGTGCTGTGTGATTACAAGATGCCGGGTTTTGACGCTTTGGAAGTATTGCAGATCCTTAAAGACATTAATCCGGATATCCCTTTGATTATTGTTTCCGGCACCATCGGAGAAGAGTTGGCGATTGAAATTATGAAGCAAGGCGCAGTGGATTATATAATGAAGGATAGATTGTCCAGGCTGGTTCCATCTATTTGGCGCGCGCTGGATGAAAAAAGGCTTGTTTTAGAGCGCAGGCAGGTTGAAAAAAAAGTCCTGGAATCAGAGGAAAAGTTCAGCGGGTTATTTGAGCATATGACCAGCGGAGCGGTGATCTATGAAGCGGTAGATAACGGGGAAGATTTTGTGATTAGAGATTTTAATCCCGCCGCCGAGAGTATTGAAAAGAAAAACAAAAATGATGTTATTGGCCGGCGGGTCACCGAGGTATTCACCGGAGTTAAAGCGCTGGGGCTATTTGAGTTATTTCAGCGGGTGTGGAAAACAGGTTCCCGGGAGTATCAATCCGCCCACATCTACAAAGATGAGCGTGGCTTAGAAAGCTACCGGGAGAATTGGGTATATAAGCTGCCTTCCGGTCAGATCGCGGCCATCTACAATGATATTACTGAACGTAAGATGATCGAATCGGAGCTATTGGAATCAAGGGAATACCTAAGCAAGATAATTAACTCAATCAGCGATCCGATCTTTGTTAAAGACAGCCAGCACCGCCTGGTCCTGGTTAATGATGCGGAGTGCGCCCTTATCGGTTATCCCCGGGAGGAGATCCTGGGCAGAACCGATCATGACTTTTTTCCCCAGGAACAGGTTGATATTTTTTGGGCCAAAGACGAAATGGTCCTTAAAACGGGCCAGGAGGATATGAGTGAGGAGGTAATTACCGACGCCAAGGGGGTGCTGCATACAATCGTTACCAAAAAAACTTTGTATACCGATAAAAACGGGGAAAAATTTATTGTCGGAGTGATCAGGGATATCAGCGAGCGTAAAAAAATGGAAGATGCCCTGCGTGCATCGCAGGGGCTTTTGGAAGGAATTATGAATGCTATATCGGTGAGAGTATTCTGGAAGGACAAAAGCTTAATTTATTTGGGCTGTAACGCGGTGTTCGCGCAGGATGCCGGCTTTGCCGATCCTCAAGAGGTAATCGGTAAAGATGATTACCAGATGCCTTGGCATGGCCAGGCGGAATTATACCGTAATGATGACCTGGAGGTTATTCAGAGCGGCAATTCTAAATTTCTTATCGAAGAGCCCCAGACTACTCCCGCAGGAGGGACCGTTACTTTGCTCACTAATAAAATACCCTTACGTAGTGTGCAAGGCGAAATTATCGGTGTATTGGGGACTTATTTTGATATCAGCGAGCGGAAAAAAATGGAAACGGAGAGTGTTAAACGCGCCAGGGAACTTGAAGTATTTTATAAGGCCAGCATTGGCCGCGAGGAACGGATCATTGAGCTTAAGAAAGAGATCGAACTCTTAAAGAAACAGTTAGGCCGGTAAAAACGAATTCAACCGATGAATCTTAAAAACAAAGATTTTTTATTAAGGGTTTGGCTGCCGTTAGTTATTTTGCTGGCAATCGGGGTGGTTTTTGCTGGTTTTGTGCTGTTTTTAGATGATTACAACAGCCGCCGGGATCTCCTGCTGCAGGCCCGTTTGGTGCAAAAAGCTATCAGCCGGGTACGGTTAAATGAGCTGACCGGTTCAGCAGCAGATACCAATTTACCGGGCTATACTATTTTAAAGGAACAGCTGACGGCGATCCGTTCCGCCAGCCCTAAATGCCGGTTTATCTATTTAATCGGTCGCAACCCCCAAGGTGAAATATTTTTCTTTGTCGATTCAGAGCCCGCGGATTCGCCGGATTATTCCCCGCCTGGCCAGGTTTACGAT
>JAGVOR010000027.1 GCA_020052635.1 Candidatus Omnitrophota bacterium | reverse complement strand
AATTTGATGTAGCCTCGAATCCGGAATTTTTAAGGGAAGGTAGGGCGATCATCGATTTTAACCGTCCCGACCGGATTGTTTTAGGCCTAGAGTCTTTGCGCGCCAGGCAGATCATGACCAGTTTATATCAGCCTTTAAACCGTCCGATGTTGATCACTAATATCAAATCCGCCGAATTGATCAAGCACGCTTCAAACGCTTTTCTGGCGACCAAAATATCATTTATTAATGCTTTAGCCTGTATTTGCGAGATGGTTGGCGCCGATATAAAAGAGGTGGCTTCCGGGATGGGGCTGGATAATCGGATCGGCCGGCATTTTTTAGAAGCGGGAATAGGCTACGGTGGGTCATGTTTTCCTAAGGATTTGGACGCTTTTATCAATATTGCGGATAAGTTAGGTTATGATTTCAGTATTCTCAAAGCCGTCAGGGAAACCAACAAAAATCAGAGAGAGTTTATTTTCAGAAAGATCAAAGCTGCCTTGGGGTCATTGAAGGGTAAAACGATCGGGGTTCTGGGTTTAGCCTTTAAGCCGGATACCGACGATTTAAGGAATGCGCCCAGTATCGATTTAATAAAAGCTTTGGCGGCGGAAGGCGCGAAAATTAAAGTTTATGATCCCCGGGCAATGGCCAAAGCCAGAAGTATTCTAAGCAATGCTTTATTTTGCAAGGATGCTTATCAGGCATCCGGCGGGGCGGACTGCCTGGTAATTGCTACGGAGTGGAATGAGTTCAGGGAACTTGATTTTGTAAAATTAAAAAAGAAATTAAAGCGCCCTTTGATCGTGGACGGACGCAATATTTATGACCCGAAGGTGCTCTCCAAGCTTGGGTTTACTTACCTGGGGGTGGGCCGTGTCAATGGATAAAGTTTTAGATAATCTAGCGCAAAAGATAAAAGATAAAAAAATTGAGATTGCGGTAGTCGGTTTAGGTTATGTCGGGTTTCCTTTGGCGCTGGCTCTTGCCAAAAAAAAGGTTAAAGTTACCGGAATCGAAATTGATGCTGGCCGCCTGCAGTCGATTACCCAGGGAAACTCTTACATTAGCGATATCAGCAGCCAGGAATTAAAAAAAGCAAAAGCCAGGGGGTTTTTCAAGGCGAGTAGCAGTTTTGCGGATCTTGAAAGCGCGGATGCGGTTTTAATTTGCGTGCCCACTCCTTTAAAAAGGAAATACCTGCCGGATATCTCTTTTATTAAGCACGCTGTGCAGCATGTCGCCGGGCATTTAAAAAAGGGGGCTTTGGTGGTTTTAGAGAGCACAACCTATCCCGGCACCACCGAAGAGGAGATCCTGCCGGTTTTTGAAAAGCGGGGCTTTCGGCACGGTGAAGATTTCTTTCTTTGTTTTTCTCCGGAAAGAATCGACCCGGGAAATAAGCATTTCCCCGTGCATAAGATTCCGAAAGTGATGGGTGGAATCTCTCCGACGGCTACCCGCCTAGCCATGCAAGTTTATCGAATTATCCTTGATCATGTCGTTCCAGTTTCCAACACTCGGGCAGCCGAGACGGTTAAGTTGCTTGAGAATACCTTTCGCTTAATCAATATCGGATTAATTGATGAGCTTTCGATGATGGCGCATCAGATGAAAATCGATATTTGGGAGGTAATTACTGCCGCTAGCACCAAGCCATTCGGTTTTATGCCATTTTATCCGGGGCCGGGGGTGGGCGGGCACTGCATTCCTAAGGATCCGCTATACCTGCACTGGAAGGCTAAAAGTTTCGGTTTCCATTCCCGCTTCATTAAGCTGGCTTCTAATGTAATAAGTTATATGCCGGATTATATTGTGGCCAGGGTTAAAAGCGTTTTAGAGAACAAACAGATCAAGCTTAAGCAAGCGAAAATACTGGTTTTAGGGGTTACTTATAAAAAAGATGTTAAGGATTTGCGTAAATCTCCCAGTCTTGATGTAATTAAGGGGCTGATTAAGCAAGGTGCGCAAGTATGTTATGCCGACCCGTTAATTCCTTTTTTGAAACTGGAAGGTTTGAATTTGAAGTCAGTAGAGTTAACTGGTAAAAAGATTAAAGAGTTTGACTGCTGCGTGGTTTTAACCGATCATACCCAAGTTGATTACGCGCGGATCTTAAGAAACGCCAAATTTATTTTTGATTCCCGTAATGTATATAAAGGAAAGTATGCCGATAAAGTGGAGAGGCTATAATTTTATGATTTTTTATACTAATATCACCGATTGGATAATCACCCGACGCTGATCGGATTTGCGTCGGTGTCCGCCAGGTGGCGGAAGAAAGAAGGTGCGGGGTGAGCAAGTTTTTAGTAACCGGAGGTGCCGGATTTATTGGTTCGCATATTGTCGAAGCGTTGGTCAAGCGGGGCAAATATGTCAGGGTGCTGGATAATTTCTCCAGCGGTAAGCAAAGCAATCTTGCGGGGCTGGAGAGAAAGATTGACCTTTTACGCGGGGATATTTGTTCTGTGGCCACTTGCGTTAAAGCGACTAAGGGAGTCGATTATGTTTTGCATCAGGCGGCTTTAAGGAGCGTGCCGAAAAGCATGGTTGAGCCGCAGGCCTATAATCGGGTTAATATCGACGGTACGCTGAATATGCTCGAAGCCTGCCGCAAAAATAAGGTTAAGCGTTTTGTTTTTGCCTCATCCAGTTCGGTTTATGGAGAGGTTAAGCAGTATCCGGAAAAAGAAAGTTTTGTTCCCGGGCCGATTTCGCCCTACGCTTTAAGTAAATTGACCGGTGAATATTACTGTAAAATTTTTAGCCTGCATTTTGGTTTACCCGCAGTTGCCCTGCGCTATTTTAATGTTTTCGGCCCGCGCCAGGCGCTAGATGACGAATATGCCGTAGTCATCCCTAAATTCATCAACTGCATAATCCAGGGAAAGAATCCGCCGATCTTTGGTAATGGCCGGCAGTCCCGCGATTTTACTTTCGTGCAAAATGTCGTGCAGGCAAATCTGCTTGCCGTGGCAGCAAAAAAAGTAAAACACGGGGTTTTTAATGTAGCCGCGGGTAAGGATACCTCGATTTTAGATCTGGTTAAAATCCTGAATAAGATTCTGGGAAAGAATGTCCGGCCGCAATTTCTGCCTGTACGCGCGGGAGATGTGTTTAAAACCCTTGCCGATATCAGCAATATCGAAAAATTCCTTAAATTTAAGCCGCAGGTAACTTTTTTTGAAGGATTAAAGGCTACCGTTGATTATTGGAAAAATGCGTAAACCTACCGCTTTAATTACCGGGGGAGCCGGGTTTATCGGCTCGCATCTGTGCCGGCGCCTCTTGGCAGATAATTTCAAGGTTATTTGCCTGGATAATTTTATTATCGGCAGGCGGGATAATTTAAAAAGTTTCGCCAAAGATAAAAATTTCCGTTTTGAGGTTTGTGACGTGAGCAACTACATTGATATTCCGGGCCCGGTTGATTACGTACTCCACTGTGCTTCGTTTGCTTCACCTAAAGATTATTCGCGTTTTCCCATTCAAACTTTAAAATCCGGTGCTTTAGGTACCCATAATTCTTTAGGATTAGCGAGAAAGAAAAAAGCGGTATTTTTGCTTTTTTCGACTTCAGAAGTTTATGGTGATCCCCAGATAAATCCTCAAGCCGAAAGCTACTGGGGGCATGTTAATCCGGTCGGCTTACGCAGTTGTTATGATGAATCCAAGCGTTTTGCAGAAGCCTTGACGATGGCTTACTACCGGATGTATCATTTGAACACCAAAATTGCACGCATCTTTAATGCTTATGGCCCGGGGATGCGCCGCAATGACGGAAGGGTGGTGCCTAATTTTATCACCCAGGCTTTAAAAAATAAGCCGATTTTAGTCTATGGATCCGGGAATCAAACTAGAAGTTTCTGTTATATCGATGATTTAATCGAAGGTATATT
>JAGVOR010000019.1 GCA_020052635.1 Candidatus Omnitrophota bacterium | reverse complement strand
GATTGAAGATATCAAAAGTCTCAAAACGTATTTTGTTAAGCGGGGGGATTTTGTCGGAGAAACCAAGGTCCAGGCGATTTTCCGGGACAAGGTAGTTTTAAGTTTTGAAAACGAGGAGTTTGAGCTTAAATAATGAAAGCCGCACCTAGGATATTTATTTTTATATTTTTTATTATTGCTTGTTTGTTTTCTAAAGCGCAAGCCGAAGAGCTGACGGTTTTAGCCAAGCCGGCGGTCTCTTCGTCTACGCAGCAGGCTTCGGCATCTACCGTTGCGGCAACCCCTCAGGTTACTTCGGCGGCCGCCGAGATTGCGGTAGAGCCTTTGGTTTCTTCCGCGCAGCCCGGGAATAAACCCTTTCCGGACGCAACGGAATCGCTTCCCGCCGGGATGGAGGCAAGGATTTCCCTGGATTTGCGCAATATCGAAGTTACCGATGCCTTAAAATTTCTTTCGCTTAAGACCGGGGTGAATATGATTTCAACCCGGGATGTTACCGGCCGGGTAACTTTAATGGTTTCCAATGTTCCGGCCAAGGACGTATTTGATATTATGCTGCGCTCAAACGGCTTGGCCTATACTAAAGAAGGCGAGATTTACAATATTATGACCGGAGATGAGTACAAGGCGTTATTCGGGAAAAAATTCGATGACCTCCGGGAGGTGCGGGTTTTTAGGATTCAGTACGCTATCCCGGAGCAGGTCTTTTCGATGCTCGATGCTTTAAAGAGTGAGATCGGCCGGGTTTTGGTTGAGCCGGATTCGGGCACCGCTTTGATTATGGATACTCCGGCCAAGATCGCCGAAATCGAAAAAGCCATCTCGACATTGGAGCAGAAAAATTTAGTGCGGGTGTTTCAGTTAAAATACGCCAAGGCCAAAGATGTGGAGGAGCATTTAAAGGCGCAATTGGATTTGAAAAAGGTCGGTACGATTAAGGCGGATGAACGTTCTAATCAAGTGGTTGTCCAGACTTTACCTGAAAGAATGGTGAATATCGAAAGAATGATTGCCAGCCTTGACCAAAAAACTAAGCAGGTGCTGATTGACAGCACGATCATTAAAGTCAAATTATCCGATAAATTAGAGACGGGTGCCGAATGGGAAGGGTTGCTTTCTTCGCTTTCCGAATACGGGATGGCTTATTTCGGAGCCAATCCTTTTAGCGTAATTAAGCCGGTGGAAACCGACACGACCAATATTTTTTCCACCCGGCAGGATTATTATAACTCGTTGGGCAAACAGATTGGTGCTTACCCTTTTAGCGGCAACACCGGTGTGACTAACTCCGGATCTAAAAGCGGCCCGGGAGTAATACATGTTGGTCTTATTGATTCCAAGCGCGATATGGATATTGTGCTGAAGTATGTGCAAACTCTGGGTAATACGCAAATTCTTTCTAACCCTAAAATTTCAATCGTGAATAACCAGGAGGCCAAGATCCATGTCGGTGAACGTCAGGCCTATGTCACCTCAACTACCACTACCGGTCAGAGTACTTCGACGGTTTCGGAGGAGGTAACTTTTGTCGATGTCGGTATCCAGTTGTCGGTGACTCCGACGATTAACGAAGACGGTTATGTGACGATGAAAATTAAACCGGAAATCTCAAGTGTCGTTTCTTTTTTGGATACTCCCAGCGGCAATAAAATTCCGATTATCGATACCTCGATGTCGGAAACGACGGTGATGGTCAAAGACGGCACCACGATTATTATCGGTGGACTGCGCCGTGAAGATAAAACCTCCTCTACCGAGCAGTTTCCGTTTTTGGGTAAAATTCCGTTTTTGGGTTATTTTTTCAGAGACAAATCGAATAAGACCGAAAAAACCGAGCTTTTAGTCATGATTACTCCGCATATTATGACCGGAGATGTTTTAGTTACCGGAGACAGGCGCGAGCCGCGGTTTATGGATGAACCGAATAAGGAATACAATACCTATCCGTCTTTTACCGAAAAACCGGATTTTAAAGACCAGTTGATTCCGGAGAGGGATGTTACTCCGAAAGCTGCTGTGGCAGAGGAGGTAAAACCTTACAGCCAATATCCCGTGCTCAAACCGGAAGAGGAATATATCCCGGAATTTAAAGGAGAAACCAGCCAATGATGAATAAATTAAAGTTGAAAACGGTAGTTTCGCTGGCGGCAGTCTTAGTTGCCTGCATCGTCGTTATTTTTTATGCCCAGCGCGCTAAAAATTTATCACGCAAAGTTACAGCGTTGACCGCCCGGCTTGAAGAGATCAGTCCCGGCTATCAGAAATTAAGCCAGGAGAGTGCTGTTTTAAAAAATGCAAACGCGCAACTGATGCAAGAAAATGCAGCGGTAAAGGTAGACCGTGAAAATCTGATGGCACAGATTAAAACCCTCCTGCCGGAGAGAAGCAGGGCTATTGAGCTGGCAGCTTCCACGGAAAAGGCTGCTAAAGAGCTGGCTGCTTTAACTAAAGAAAAGAAAGAATTAGCTGATATTTGCGGCCGCCAAAAGGATGAGCTGAAAAGATTGCAGGCCGCTCAGAAAGAACTGATTGCCAGATGGGATAATCTTAAAACCGCCTGCGATAAAGCGGAAGCGGCCGTAAAAAACAAGGAATTAAATATAAAACTAGGGGCCTTGCAAAAAGAAAAGACCGCTTTGGAAAATAATGCCAAGCGTAAAGAGATCGAGTTTGACCAGTCCCGGCAGCAAAAAACTAAATTGGAGCTGGAGAATGTTAATTTAAAGGCACAATTAAAAGACACAAAGCAGCAGCTGGCTGAAGCGGTAAAGAAAAATAAATTGATGTGGGAGGATGTGCAGAATGTGCCCAAGAAGGTGGCCGAACTTGCCCGGCAGAACAAACTTTTAATTGCCGAGACCGCCCATATGCATTATAATTTAGGTGTTTTTTACAGTAAGAATAAACAGTATGACCGCGCGGCAATTGAATTTGAAAAGGTAGTTGAGATCGATCCCAATCATGCCTACGCGCATTTTAATTTAGGTTATATTTACGCGGAATACCTGGTGAACCGCCAAAAAGCCGCTAAGCACTTCCGGTATTATTTAGGATTGGCCAAAAGCGATGATCGGGATGTGGATTGGGTGAAAAAATATCTGCTTACCTGGGAGGCTTACGACGGTAAGCAGCGGGTGCAGTAAGGCAGCCAATAGATAGATCAATAAAATAAGTTCAACTTTTAAGAGGAGGATAAGATGAAACAGTTAACTATCGGGATGTTGATTCTAGGTTTTTTGGTTTTAAGCTCAAATTTGGTTTTTGCGGATTGGTTCAGTAAAGACGAGATTCAGATGGCCAAAGCGGTTGAATCGCCGGCAACGGTTAAAAAACAAGCCGGCAAGATCCAGGAAATGCTGGCCAAGAAAAAAAGCGACTTAAACGGTACCGAATGGGAAGTCCAGAGTAAAGCGATGTCAGGAAAAGGCAAGGCGGAAAAAGATGTTTTGACCTTTTTAGACAATAAAGTCAGCTCTAGGAATATGGGCGCTAAAGGTTTTGCCGCCACTAACTATTCGCTGCGCCTCCTGGAAGATAATGAAACTTTTACCTGGGAAACGATGCAGG
>JAGVOR010000156.1 GCA_020052635.1 Candidatus Omnitrophota bacterium | reverse complement strand
AAATACATGGTGATCATAATTAACGGCAGCAAGAACAACAAAAGGTATTCGGGATTGAATTTTAGCTTGCGCCGGAAGCAGCTCCCCACAACTAAAGGAATCAGCGAGCCCGGAATAATCAGGGAGATAAACTGCACCCCCAGGCCCTCACTAAAGAACATATCCTTAAGGCTAAACTGCTCCCAGGGGATAAACAGCCGGCTAAAACCTGCCCGGTCGATAATCCCGGGAAAAATAGTTTTTCCGCCTAAAGCGATGGTTACCGGGTAGAGCGGGTTACCCGTCAAAAGGAATGCCCGGATATAGCTAAAAGACCCGAATAATAAAAAGCCGGCGCAAGCGCAAGTCAAAACAAAAAATATCCTGCCCCAGGCAAACTTTGCGGCCTGCCGGCCGATCAGGTACGCTGCCAAAGGCAGCAAAGTAGCCAGCCAATAGATATTCAGCACTTTGGTGCCGGCAAAAATACCCGCGGTAACCCCCAGGAGAAAAGCATGCTTGGCATTAAACTGGCGGCTTAAAATAATTAAGTAGTTTAAAACCATCAAAAATAAAGCCGCGCACATGACATCAATCTGCGTGCCGTTGCGGATTTGCTTAAACAGGTTCGGGATCAATACCCATAAAAAACTGACTAAACAGGCCCGGCTCTGGGTTATAGAATATTTCCTTAAAATTGAATATAAAGCCAGCATCCCCAGCAGATAAAATACCGCCTGCCCCACATCAGCCAGAAAAGCATTCCTCAAGGGCAATAACCACCAAAAGAACAATAGCTCCGCATTCATCGGGTAGTAAGTCAGGGCGGTCATCTCCGCTGAAGTCGGCCAGGTGCCAAAGAGCGCAATCGGATTATTCAAATTCCCGTTTTTTAACCAGTAGGCCGGAAAACTTAAATGATACTGGTGGGTCTCCGGGCAGATCGGCGGGTTAACCAGGTTAATCAGTAATTTTACAGTAAAGAAACTTAAAAAAACCGCCACCGCCAGAAGCAAAATTTTATTCTCAAAGATAAAATCCAGCTTTGGCACTTTAAATTCAAAAAGCGGCCTTTTGCGGGCGGCCAGATAAACGGCCAGCAGGATTAAGGCATGGGCAAAAATAATCTGCGGCAGATAAAGCAGGTTTAAAAAACCCAGGAGTAATTCCACCAGAATCACCTGGGCAAAAAATACCGTAAACCAGCTAAGGCAGAAATCGATAAAACTGAGTCTTCTGTATAACCCTACGCTGATGTAATATGAACTTAGCCCTGCCAGACTATTAAGTAAAATGAAAAACAGCATAATAAAGCCCTCTTAGTCTTTCTTTAACCAAAGACCCTTTAACGCAACCAGATTATTAAACCAGCTATTATAACGTTTAAATAGAATTAGGCGTAGCATTTTTAAAGCAGTCCTGGCGGAAGCAAAAAAGCTGTTGGAAAATTTCGATTTTCCCATAATCCGGGCATGGTAAGGCACCGGCACCTCAATTACCCGCTGCCAGCTATTTAACAACTCGATAATCATTTCCGGTGAAAACTCCGGACCGGACCCGATTAAAGAATCACTTATCTTTTGGTATGACTCACGCCACAGGCAGCGAAAGGTACAGCCGACATCGGTAAAACGGGATTTACGGTTCCACCACAACAGGGTAATAATCCCGCCGAAAACAATATTGCTCATCCTCTGTAAAAAAGGCATATTCGCCCCGTATTCAATATACTGCCAATAAGTCCGCGTCCCGATCACCGCGTCCGCATTCTTAATATACTGCAGCATTTTCTCAAGGTCCTCGGCGCGGAATGTCCCGTCGGCCTCCGCGACCACCAGGATATCGGCATTTGAACGGTCCAGGCCCTTTTTGATCGCATCGCCGTAACCGGAAAGCGGCTCAGAATACACTTTTGCCCCGGCGGCTCTGGCAGCTTGAGCGGTACCATCTGCGGAATGATTATCCATCACAATCACCTGGTGAGCAACCGGCAGGAAATCTTTTACCACATATGCGATCGATTCGACTTCGTTCCAGGCCGGGATAATAACATCGATCTTAAAATCCTTCCAGCGTTTCTGGCGGATTGAACGCTTCATTTTATAAACATCGCTGCGGTTATTAATATTTACGTAACTGTCATAAAATTCGTAACCGACTACCGGGCCTGCGCCTTGCCCGGCAATAATATTAAACAGGTTGATCAGATTAGTCCTTTCCGGAAGATTAATATGTTCCTGGGCCAATTCGGCAAGCCGGCGCTTAGCGCAAATAATCCCTAAGCCAAAATAAGGGGAAGTTATGCTGGCCGGTTTTTCCTGGACCTGTTTGATAATTTTAGTGTTGGCGTCAAAATCTACCGAATAGTTATTGAAATATTCATCCGGGAAACCGTATTTTTTCACCCCGCAGCAAACGTAAAAATCAGGATAACTTTGCACAAAACCGGCAAAAGCCTGATGGTCCTGGCCGCCGTAATATTCATCCCCTAAGACCGCCACAAACAACTCCTCTTTTTCCAGGTACGGGACAACCGCAGCAAAACCGGCTAATAAACCGCCGGAAATCTGCTCATCCGGGATAACGATAAACTCAATTTTTGCCTTTAAGCTTTTTACCTGGCTTAAGGCTTGCCGGAGGAGTTCGGATTTATGCCCCACCAGGACATACAGAATATCCAGGTCGAAAGCCCGGTCAAGCAACAAAGCATTCCTGACGATCAAAGGCTCTCCATCCACTGCCAGCATAGTTTTGGGGATGGCTTTGCTATAAGGCAAAAAGCGCGTGCCGCGGCCGGCGGCCATAATAAATCCTTTAGTTATTTTTCGAGCACACTTATCCATAGTTTATTTAAAAAATGAAATGATCTTTTGTAAAACGATCTTCGCATGTGAAAACGTCCTGATGCTTTTTAAATTATGCCATATAATCCGGGGACGCAAAAGAAACCTTAAAAAAAATAAGCGGTACCAGCGGCGCAACTGTTTTTCCGTAAGTCCCCGCGGAATATAGGAAAAACTGCCGTATTGCAGTTTATCCGAACTGATATCGCCAAGTGAAATCTCTCCGCTGGCAATCAACCTGTCGGTAACCGGTGTCCCCGGCAAAGGGACAAACCGGGTAAGGCTGATCCGGATAAGCGGCAATGATAAAATAAACCTTAATGAACGTCGCAAAGTTTCCAGTGTTTCAAGCGGATACCCCACCATTACAAAACCGATAATATCGATTCCCTGCTCATAAATAAGTTTGATCTTATCCCTGATCGTCTCCAGTTTTATACCCTTACCAATATCCTTTAATATACCGGGGTCTCCGGATTCGATCCCTACCGCCACCTCATAACAACCTGATTTCTTCATTGCCGATAACAACCGGGCATCCAGGGTATCCAGGCGCAGCCCATTAGGGCAAGTCCATAACAAATCCAAGCGGCGTTTAATTAATTCTTCGGCAAACTTAAGCGCCTCGGCATTCGGAAAGGTAAAATTATCGTCAATTACCTGAAATTCCTTTAAACCGTATTTATTTTTCAAATACTCCAGCTCCTCAATTACGCTTTCCGGGCTTCTTCTCCTAACCTTGTAACCGGTAATATTGCGGCTGCCGCAAAAAGAACAACGGAACGGGCAGCCCCGTGAGACCATTACCGGCAGGACCGGCAGGCGCCGGTAGAAAAAACCGTGCACCGCATTACCATAGAGCCCCGGATTAAGCTCATCCCAGTCCGGAGCTCCAATTTTGTCAAGCTCCTCCATATATTCATGCCCAGTAATGAATATCCGCCCATCCTGGCGGTAAGCAAGATTGGGGAGCTGTGCTAATGCTGCGCTCTCCGGCACCCCAAGGCGCAAAAGCTCAAGTAACTTAACCGTTGTTGTTTCCCCCTCCCCCACCGCTAAATAATCCGCTTCATTCAGGAAACTAAAAACGGATTCGGGATTAGAAGACGGCGCCGGCCCCCCGATTATAATCCGCGTACCCGCACATTCCCGGCGTAATACCTGCAAATAATTTTTTACGCTCTCCAGATCCATATCAAAAGCCTGAAAGCCAATCAGCTTGTAATCCTGGACCTTGATATTTGCGGGCAGTTTGAGCGCCGAAATTCCTCGCACATTGCAATCAATGATCTGCACGGTAAAACCGCTCTTTTTTACGTAACTGGCGATAAACCCTAACCCCAGCGGCGGGGTATATTGAAGATTATAGCTGCTTTGAGGTTTAATTAATAATAAATCTGGCATTTTAGTACCGGCTAAGCAGCATATTAATCGACCGCTTGGTTTTATTGATCGTTTTAGCTAATCTCCGGCTGCCTAGGATTTTCTGGCCCGGGCCGGGTGCAACCGCATCCCAAAAATATTTAACCGTATAAGGAATTTTAATCCCGCTGCGGTTGATCATTTTACGCCAACGGTTTAAAACCCGCATGCTATGCTCCTGCGCATAATAATAAACATGCCCGCTCTTAATCCAGATCTTTTCATTAAACTTCTTTTTACTGACCAAATCCGCATACACTTTAGTCCCCGGAAGAATGTAAAGAATTGAGGTACCCGGCCCGTGAGTCGAACGAAGATTGGCGTTGGCGTAATCGATCGTTTCTTTGACCGTAGCCGCGCTTTCTCCGGGGGTCCCGACACAGAAAAATCCTGAAGTCGTCATTTTATCGGTAAACTTGGCACAGATATCAAAGGCCTGCTTAACCAGCTCTCTGGTAATTTTTTTGTTAATACTTTTAAGCATATTTTCGGATAAAGTTTCAACTCCCCAGGTAATATGCCGGCAGCCGGAATCCGCTAAGCTAGCAACCATCTCTTCATTGACCGGGGTCACCCGGCAGGAGATCGCGTATTCAATATCTAATTTTTTTAAAACCTCTGCCACCCTGATCGTCCGGTCGATCCCCAAATTAAAAGTATCATCATGGAAAAAGATGCGTTTTGCCCCCAGGCTTTTAACATATTCTACTTCCGCAGCGATCCTTTCCGGAGAATTCATCCTGACATTCTGGCCCCAGAAAGAGGAAGTCGAACAAAACGAACAATTAACCGGGCAACCCCGCGAGGTAATTAAATACGCCAGGCCTTTTTGCCTGATTTCGCTGGCAGCATAAGAATAATCCGGCAGGGCTAAATCATCCAGTTTGCTCACCAGCCCGCTAACCTTATTTGCCGCGATGGCGCCGTTACCGGTTTTATAAACCAGCCCGCTAATTCCGGTAAAATCATGCCTTGCCTCAAGCGCCCGGCAAAGCTCCGGCAAGGATCGTTCTCCTTCGGATTGAATGATAAAATCCAGGTGATGATAGAAATATTTAAAAATCTGCGCATAAAGCGTAGACGGATGTACCCCGCCTAAAACGACATAGGTCCGGGGGCTGATTTTTTTAATTCTTTTGATTAACTGATACGCACCCCAGCGGTTAAAGGAATTAAAGGATATCGCGACCAGATCAGGTTTTTTGGACCGAACCTGAAGCAGAAAAGATTTAATACTCGGGTTAAATTCTTTACCGTTATAATTATAAACCTCAACCTCATGCTCCCGATTAAGCGCGGCGGACAAATAAGCCAGCCCCAGCGAGTAGCCTTTTAAATTTAATTCCGAAGTTGGGGGATAAACCAAGGCGATTTTCATTTA
Source organism: Candidatus Omnitrophota bacterium (assembly GCA_020052635.1). Lineage (GTDB taxonomy): Bacteria > Omnitrophota > Gorgyraeia > Gygaellales > Profunditerraquicolaceae > UBA6249. The sequence goes on along the minus strand of JAGVOR010000156.1, from coordinate 1,621 downwards.
AATTTATTTTTGGCAAAGACAAATAAAATCCGAAGCTTTTTTTAAGTTCTTCCGGGTTAACTTAAAATCATCTACCTGGATCATTTTCTGAAAAAATATTGCGACCGGGTTAATCCGTCCGGGTACAAACTTGAAAATACCGCTTTTTTTAAGCCGCAAATAAAACCAATGCCGCCAACTCAAATGCAAACCGTAAACCGTAATCCGGCTAAACACGGCAGACAATGTCTCTTGCAATTCTTCCAGCCTGAACTCTTTACAATGCGCCGCATTTTTTTTATAGGTTAAAGGCGACTTCATCACCTTATCTAAATTAAGGGTCGATAAGTAAAGGGCCCCGCCGTCTTTGAGCACCCGTTTTAGCTGGCCCAAATACCTGGGAATTAACTCTTCCGGAATATGTTCAATCACCTGAAAAGAACAAACGATATCGAATTCCTGATCCTTAAACTCTAACTTCAAAGCATCCATCGGCAGATATTTTAAGTTATCCGCCTGATATTTATTTTGCGCTTTGGCCACCACCTCCGGTTCGTAATCAATACCATAGACAAACTTGGCTTTTTTTGCCAAATAAGCACTGCCGTAACCGTCCCCGCAGCCGGCATCCAACACCTGTTTATCCGCTACGTTTTCATTAACAAAAGTATAGACCTTGAAATGCTGCAGGTAAAAACTGCGGTCGGTCTCCTCCGGGATAATCCTGGTTTCGATCTTTTTCATCGCCAAACCTTTACCCGCAACATCGCCCATAAGGCCGGCAGCATATCGATGGCCCGGATCGTCTTGCCTTCCTTATGCGTCCGGGGCTTGTAATTAAGGTGCACTTCCCCAATCCGGTAATGATATTTACACAGCCGGCTGACTAATTCGAAGGTAAACACCTGGCTATTGGCCTGAGATTTAAGTTTTCTTAAAATCTCCGTTTTGACTAAATTTATCCCGATCACATCGGTAAATTTTTGATGATAGAAAAAATTAATTAGGCTGGTGGCGATAATACTGCCCAACCAATAAGGCCTCTCTTTAACCAATTGCCAAGCCGATACACCTTTGCGATTAAGAATACGGGAACCCAGAATCGCATCCAAATTATTTTTTTCAAGTTCCTGAATCATTTTATAAACATCCGACATCGTGTACTCCAGGTCTGCCCCCGGTCCGTAAAAATAATCCCCCTTGGCTAAGCTAATCGCTTCTTCCGCCGAATATCCGGCACCCATATTCCGGGAGTGCAGCACAATGGTTAACCCCGGGTCATTTTTTAAACCCGCCAGGATTTGGCGGGTGCCGTCGGTGGAACAATTATCGATTACAATTATTTCTTTATCCAGCTTGAGCGCTTTAGCTTCCGCAATCGCCTTAAGAATCGTCGGTTTTTCGTTAAAACAGCCGATAAATACGGTCAGTTTCATATTTTTTGCTCAAAGAATTTATCCAGCGAATTTTTTATGTAAGTTAACATCGCCGGCTTAATCCCAGGGTAAACCCCGATCCAGAAAAGATTATTCATTACCCGGTCCGTATTATCCAGGTTTCCGGGGATCCGGCATTTGATATTTTGATAAGCCGGCTGCTTCAGTAAATTCCCGCCGAAGAGCATGCGGGTGGAGATCTTTTT
>JAGVOR010000049.1 GCA_020052635.1 Candidatus Omnitrophota bacterium | reverse complement strand
TCTTCGCTAGCATCCACCTCTAAAGCCGCAATAAGTTTTTGCTGGATTACTTCTACTGCCCCCGCGAAATTTTCAGCCTGATGGTCATAGCGCTTTAGAATCAGGAAGCACTCTGGACAGGCGGCTTTCAGCCGTGCACATAACTCCACAAGCGTAAGACCTCTATCTAGTACCCCGGTAAAATCTAAGTCTGCCGGCAGAAAAACCGCTTTAAGCGCAAAGCCATCCTGGGTTTCTATTTCCATGGCCGGAAAGATATCCATATCTTTAGCAAATGCCAATCGTTTTAGAATAAACAACTGCCGGAATGCCGCTACATTAGTTGCCGAAACTACCGCCGAGCCCATCCTCCATCTGCCACTTTGTGTTTCACCGGACAGTAAATCTTCCATCAATAATTCAACCGGTCCTTCGCCAGGATAATAAATTCCTACATCTTGGGAACGCCTGCTTAACCTTACTTTTCTTAATCGCATAGCCGCTTCGAAATCTTGATAGGCTTTTTCTAAATCAGTCCTCAGCGTTATTAATCTATTAATGCTTCTTGCTCGTGCGAGCCTAGATTCAATATCCTTTATCTTTTCTAAAATAGATACTTCTTCAAGAGGAGCGATCATTGCTGCGGCTGCCATCCTAACTTCGGATAAATCTAAAACCAGTCTGGCATACAAATGCTGGGCATTGCGCCACCTTTCGCTGGCTTTATACTTTCGGTAAGGAATCGCGTACTCCCAGTCAATCTTGATCCCGAAGGCCGCTCTTAATCGCCCGGTCACCGCGGTGCCATTTCTTATCTTTTTTAAATCGTCAAAACTTACATTTTCTAAGAAACTCTTCATTCTTCCCGCATCTACTGCGGAGAAATTAACCAGGAACCCTTCATAAGAATTTGTATCGTTAAATCCTTCTTCTCTAATTAAAAGCGCCACCAGATACATAAGCTTAATCGCGCTTTCACCTCCTAAGCCGGCCAAAAGTCCATACCCATTTTCCAGTTTTACTTTCTCTAAACAGCGATCAAAAAATAGTTCTTTATCCTCCGCGCTGATCTGCGATAAGCCTTCCAGCGCCTCTTCATAAAAGTTGCCGTGGCGCAGCGCTCCCCAAAGGCCTACTCGGCGCTGGCGCATTGTTTCATTACCATCAATCTCCTGATCGTCAACATCCGGATGTGCATAAACAGTCTGGTCGATAACCACGTTTGCGCGAAGCTGATCAAGCTGCGCCTGATTATCGGCATAGAGATCACCCAACTCTACCAAAACATCCGCCTCAGATATCTCTACGGAAGAGAGCCGGTAAGTCTTTAAGCTTACCTTCCGTCTTAATATCTCATCCTGCAGATTAACCGCCCCATCCATCCGCTGCCTACTCCAACCTTCCAGGGTAGCCGCCGTGACATCTTCAATAGTCATCCCCGGATCTAAATCATAAAGTATTTCGCCTTCGTAATAAAACTGGGTACCGTGTTCGACAATAATAATTGTCCAGAAACGCGCATAAATCCCGATTTCGATTAGTTTTCTAAGCAGCCTGACCGATGAAAATATGCCTTGCCAATCCTGGCGGGGCAAAGCCAGCATAAAATAGACTGAAGGCTTAATATCATATTTATTGGCAATCCGGATGCCTTCGATAATCTCCTCCATATTCATAATTCTTTCCATGTAATCGGCCAAGGATTGCTCGCCGGTCTCTGCGCCAAAGTGTAAACCGCGACATCCGGCTTTATACATCGCTTGCGCTAATTCTTCATCAAAAACATCCCCTCGCATCCAGCCGTCCCAAACTATCTCCTCTAGCGGACCAGCCTTAGCTCTTTGACGCTCAAGAATAGCTAACAACTGCATACTTATCTTTCTGTCCACCCCGAAAGTATCATCAAGAATAAAATAATTGCGTACCCCGGTCAGATATAACAGCCTCATCTCTTTAATAACGCGCAAGGGCCTGCGGTATTCTATCGGCAGCCTTTGTAGGCGGCCATTGCGCCCCAGCACTGTTTCAACCACCCGGGCGGCGCAATATTTACATTTACCTTTACAACCTTCGCCGAATTTAATATTGCCATGGCTGCGGCTGTACCGGGTTAAAAAATGCCGTAAGAAGAAGGTGCCTAGGGTAGTCATCGGGTAGTCATCCAGCCCCAGGTAATGGAAGCGCGGCTCATTCTTAATTACCGTGCCGGAGTTATCCTTATAAGCAAAACCATCAACTAACCCTAAATCAAACTTAATCTCTCTATCTTCAGCGGCTAAAGTCGAATACACTAGATAAGGGAACATTTCGACATGCGCACCGATAGCCACATAATCGATTGCTCCCTGGGTATCCTCAAAAATCCTGGTATTAATAATCGTGGGGTGCGTACCACCGGCGATTATTTTAACTGACTGGCTGTAGCTTCTAATCTGCCTGATTGCCTGAAGCATCCCCGGATAATTAACCCCCCCGATACAGGATAATCCGATTATTAATGGCTCTTGGGCCGGATAGTTTTTCTTAAGATAAACGGTTAGATCAAAATCCTTATCTTCAGTATTTAGGTCCATGGTGACAACATGAATTAACGGAAATTCATCCTGATGCGATTTCAGGTATTCCGTAATGAGTGAAGTATCCTTAGCGAGAAGAGTTCTTTCGGCATCTCCCTTGCTGATTGCTGCGAATAATCTTCTTAGGTAGCCGGTATCGGTAAGGCAGGCGGCGAGCTGGGAGATCCCCATGGCTTTATGGCGGACAAGACGTTCTTTATGTTCAGGAGTAGCGGGACTATATTGGTAAGAGGGGAAATTCCCCGGAAGGCGCGAGGCAATCAACAATACGGTCGGAGGAGCACGAGACGCATGCACGAAATACGGCTTTTCGTTGCGATAAAGAAGATATAAATCGACAGCCTGGCCGGTTAAAGGCCCGGTGAAGGTAAAACGGTTACCTTCTGCCTGCTCGGAAAAAATGCTCGGGGTTAAATTATCGAACAAACCCAATTCTCTAAAACGGTTGCGGGCAAAGGGAGAGTTTTTGGCCATCGCCGCTTCATATTCGGGAATAAGCCTGCTCAATCTTTCTTGAAGACGGTTCTGGTTCTTATAGATAATATCAATCAGCGCCTCTTCATCGGTATCCAAATAATTATTTAAAAAGTTAGCCATTAGCTGGGCCTCAGAAAGGCTAACTAAATCCTGTGGCAGTTTTATATCAACGGATACTGCTTTATCCTTCATCTTATTTTTGCTATTTAAAAACTTCACTAAGAAAATAACCAAAAGCACCGCCAAAGCCAATACGGCTAACCAATGGATTACGGTTGTGCTGATAGCGATCTGGCCGGATTTAGCCATATATAATATACTGCCGATGACCGGCAGCAGGACGTTGCATAATATTAAATCATTCTTGCCGGGATGCTCCGCAGCGCCACCGGCTTGGCTTTTATTCAGATTAGCGCGAATCTCATTTAATATGGACAAACCCCGGATGGCCGAAGACCTAACCTTTACTCCTTCCTCATCTTTTATCTGCGGTAAAATAAATAAGCTCCGGGAAGGCAACCCCATTAAGCTCCCCCGGATTAAATTACTCCACCTATTTCTTTCTATCCTACTGCCCTCATCCGTTATCACTACTGCCTCTACCTTAGGCGCCATAGCCGCAGTAATGTGAGCATCATCAGATCCAATTACCCTGCTGAAATTTATAGTCATTTTTCTAGGGGCTAGACCTAAGCGTTGATACTCTTGGATTACTCTTCTTAAATTATCCCGCCTTTCCTCGAGCGAAGCCATTTTACTACTAAAGAGCTTCTTCTTGGCTAGCCCTTCGCCGCTAATAACTAAAACAAGTAAGCCCTCTTCCCTTAAGAGCAACAGCGCGCTTTCAAGATATCTTAAGTGTCCCTCATGAAGCGGGGTATCAAAAGTTCCGGAAACAGATAGACAATTAACTTGATAATCTTTGAAACTATCCCTCATGGCTCTTGCGGCCGCAGGATCCCTGCGGTAACCGGTATCGACAGGAAGATTAAGATCGTATTCGTCCCATAAGGAAATTTTAGGCTCCACGCCTCTTATGCCGTGTTGCTGCTGGTAAAGAAAAACCCATTCGGCAACGCCATCCTGCTCGCTTACGTGTAATATCTCTAATACTTTCTCGCGATTAAGCGGGCCAAATGGCGTTCGAATATTAGCTTCTTCCTCGATTGCTAAGTTAGCCTTAATCCATGCTAAAATACCGGTGGCGTCTTGGCGGGAAACCAATTTCAGTGACACTGGCTGCGCTCTTGTTGTAACCATACTTTCTTTAGCCGGATCGATATATTGATATTCTCCAAATGGATAAATGTTAAAAAGCCAAATTAATAGCCATTGCAAAAAGATACCTTCCTGATTATATTCCTTAAGAATGCTACTAATAAATTTATCTAACTGGACATTAAGTATTTGTAAAAGTAGGCCTTCTTCCACCTGGCTAATTAACCCATCCTCCTGCATCGCCTTTAATCGGCCGATCATTCTCTTAATCAGATTGATTTCTCTCTCTAATCCCTGGATCGTTGCCTGTGACCGGAGAAACTCTTGGGCAAAAGCAGAATCAGGCATACATTGGATTACCAGCTCTAAATCGCCATCAACCCTTAGCGATTCGCTTAAATAAGTGCCCCAGCATTCTTTAATCGCCGTTTCGAGCTCTTCTAAGGCATGAATTAAGTAAGTCTTGGTATTATAAGAACGGATCAGCGTATCAACCGGATAAATAATTAACCTACCTTGAGGATATTGTTCTTTGAACTTTTCGTAAATTAGGCGCAAAGCAAATCTTACTGTAGCATCAAATTCTCCATTAAAGATTTTATCTCTAACCACGGCGAAATCACCGATATGCTCTCGCATGAATTCATCCAAGCCGTTACGCTGGACAAAATCTTGGTAGGCCAGACTTTTGACGATATAACCGTTTTTCCCTAAAGCCAGGGAGCTAGAAGCAATACGCCCGGAATGCGAATCTGCGTCTAAAGAGACAGCATCGGTAAAACTGCGTACGCTATCCTGCAACTCAATCTTCCGATCAATAATTTCCATAATCCGGTCTATCTCAGGCTGATTCCTGCGCTCAGCGGCTAAGGCCAGATCACTTAATAATGAAACCGCCTCTCTTATCTCATCCCGTGAAAGCTTATCGCTTCTCTCCAGGAAAGGAAGGTGGTCGGCAACTACGCTGGTTGAGTACTTGGACGCGGTTTCTTCAAGCAATACAAACTCATAGATGCCTTCCCGGTCAAACTTTAGCCGCGGATCAACATAATAAGCCGTCCCCGGATAAGGACTTAAACTGCACATCATCGCTTGTTTCGGCCTTAATTTCAATACAAGCTCTGCGGTTTTCTTTAAACTGCGCCAATCTTGCCCCGGAATTCCGATAATATAGAAATGGTAATCATCCAGGTCAAGTTCCCGTAACCATGATACAAACTCAATAATCCGTTCGATATTCAAACGCTTATTGATCTCGATATGCATCGCCGGATCGCCGGTCTCCGGCCCTAAGTTAACCATCTCTAAACCATTATTCTTGGATTTAATCAGGAACTCCTTCTTCACTACCCCGCTATCTGCCCTCGAATAAATAAGCCAATTCAACGGCATGCCAAATCTCTTTAATTCGATTATGCCGTCGACTATCGTATCCGCCCTTCTCATATCTACCGTAAAAAGGTCATCCAAAAAGAAATTGCGGCTTATCCCGTATTCCTGAATAAGATACCGGAGTTCCTCCAGCACATGCTGAGGAGAACGCAGGCGGACTTTTAAGTCTTTCAGCGCCTGGGAAACCACGCAAAACTTACAAGCAAAAGAACATCCGGTAGCCGTAACAATGGCGGCATCGCGCAAAGCAGCCAGCGGCCTGCCTTTAATCTGCAAATCATAAACAAAATCATTAGCGTAAGAGGCAAATGGCATTTCATCGATATCAAACACATCTACTCCTAAAGGATTGGGAATAACCTGGCCGTCTTTTCTCCACAGCATATTGGGTACCCTGGCAAAATCAGGATTCTGGCTGCAGAGCTCATAGACATAAATCGCAAAGGCCTCTTCGCTCTCCCCGACAAAGGCCACGTCGATCGCCGGTTCCAGCATAACTTTTTGCGGTTCGGCTGAAGCAGAGATGCCGCCTAAAGCCACCTTGGCTTGCGGGCAATGCTTCTTTACGGCAGCAGCTATTTCAAAAGCATAGATTAAGAAGTGGATAATTGAAGTCACGCCTACGATATCAGGCTGCTCTTGTTTTAGATATTCTACGAATTCACCGTGTTGCTGCCGAATATCCAAAGACATAATGGTTATCTCAAATTCTGGATAGGCATCCGGTGTGTAAATAAGCTTATCGTAGAAGCGCCTCCGGAATAATATCCCCACCTTAAATCTATCGGCCAGAAAAGCCGCTAGCGACTTGATGCCTGTGGCGTAGGTAAGCGAGGAGTAGTGCGAGGCATTAAAAACCGGATTGATTAAAAGGATCTTTTTAGGCCGAATGGCGGCTTGCTGTTGGGTTAGCTTATCCAGAGGGGTGCCGGATCGCTTATTAAGGATAAATGCTTCGATCAGTCTTCGGGAAACGGCAACAAATTCTTTTCTGCCGGTAGCCGGATCGATATACACCAAAACTATAATGTGCCGGTAAACTTCACCTCTTCCCCTCTCTGATTTGTGCGGGAACAGATCCTTTTTGTAATAGGCCTGCTGCGGCAAAAAGTACGCGTCAAAGCGTATGCCCAGATACTCCAGTAATTCTTGCAAGTGCTCCTTATTCAACAAAAGATCTCTATCCTCCCCTTCGATGCCTAAAAATTCTGCTATATTTTCTAATAATGCATCTATCTCTTGGGAGATGAAGCTTCGCTGGATCATTTCTATAAGATCCTGCTGGGAAACCTTGCGACTAGCAATATTCAACCCACCTTTGAGCGACACGCATAACAATTGAACGCTCCCGCCTTGGGCTACTTTTACATTCATTGCTGATTCAGCAGGCAGAAGGACCGAATCAAACACCGAAGCAACTAATGGAGTTTTTTCAGCGAGGCGGAAGGCGGCTTTGCCTTGGATAGGCATAATGATTACCGCGCTATCCTTTGCCTCAACAATTAATTCTTTATCGCTTGATAAATCAACCTGCTTGACCTCTATTAATTCGGGTAACCTGCGAGCGACCTTCGCGCTTGCCACAAGATCAATCCTGCTCCTTTCTGCGTTGAACCTGCCAACAGGGATAGTTAAGCTGTCCGGATTAAGCTGCACTTCGATTACCTCAACCCCCTGACCGGCCGCATGGATTAACCCGGGCTTGATGTAAAAGATTTCTCCGCTCTTTACTTTCATTTTATTTAGATAGGCGTTAGCCTCTAGATAATTCCCTTTTTCAATCTCCGCAAAGAATGCTTCTGCATCTGCCGGATCCCTAAGGCCTAAATAAATATACCCACCCTGCTCAGGCACCCTGCCGATAAGCCAAGCCTCCTCTTTGGTAAATTCTCCTTCCTCAGGATGGATCTGGGCTGGGGTGTCGGCCCCATCTGAGACAAAACGCTGTAACCGAATAGGAATATTCCTTTGTCTAAGGCCCTCAAACCTCGCCCCCAGTATTTTTGATAAATTAATTCTTAACAAGTCGGTTAACGTAAAGTCTCTACCGGGGTGCGAAAAGCCTAACGTAACCGGCTTCCAGGAGGCGAATAGCTCCTGCTGCTCAAGATTAGTTCTAACCCCTGTGGCGGCCGGATGGAAAGCAAATACCCCATGCGGCATCTCTACCAACTCTGCCTGCAGTCTTCTGGTTTCTCTAATTTCCTCTACGGATATCGGAGTCTTATCTATTCTAACGCCCAGGGCATTCTCAAAAGCGGAGATTACCCCAGCAAAAGCAAAAGTCGTTATTTCACCGATCCCCCTTACCGGACCGTCAGCTTGCTCAAGTAACTCAATCTCTATTTTGGGTAATTCTTCCGGCTTAAGCTCTCGTCCGTATAAATCTCTTATACTGTCTAAGGCTCCGCTGACAAACTGGGATTCTACCCTGGATTTATTTAAAATTTTACCGCAGTCAACAATAATCTTCATCTTTCTGGGTAACAAAGTATTTCTGTCTAACTGTGTAAGCACTGCCCCAAAAACAGTGTGCTCAAGATCCATGAGATCATCGGCATTAGGCAGAAGCGCGCTGGTGCCGGCAAATAACCCGCTACCATCGGTATTATCTTCGATCCTGGCAATTCCCCTAAGCTTGATAAAGAAAGTTCCGATATCTGATTCACAATGGTAAGTGACGGCTAATACTTTTAAGGCTTGCCAAAGAGTGAGCTTATCGCCGGAGTTAAATCTAGAGCCGTCATCAAAATCTACATATTCCCTAAGTACAATATCCTGTCCGTTAACGATGAATAAATTTTCATACTCATTAATCAAAAGCATTAATTCATTATAGAAAACACCGAATAACTGCGCAAACATCGGTGAGTATCCAGAATTCCCTGCGCTGCCGATATCCTGGGCCTCGGTGCTTGAGGTGACAATTTCTAATTCATCTTCCCTGATCCCGAAATGGTAGAGGTTATTTAAAATATCCACGATCGTTCGCTTGGGAAAAGTACCCAGGTCAACAATAGTATTCTTTACCAGAAGTTTCCATCCCGGCCCCAGCGCCAATTTAAGCTTGTCCTTGTGGGTAGCATACCTGTATCCTTTCCAAATTAACACAGCATCATCCCAACGGGCATATTTGTTTTTAAAGCTTGTTTCAGCCTGCTCAATCACCCGCCTGGCGTTAGCAGCGGTAAAATTTATCCTCCAAACATCAAAAATGTTCTTTTTAAGCTCTATCGCGATGCGATGCATAATCTTATTGGCAATGATCACCCCTTGCTCAATAAGATAGCCTCTTTTGGGCATGGCCACCAGGTTATTATTAGTTTGGACGGTCCGCGCCCTAAGCTTTAAATACTTGGCCCCTAAAGCAGTCAAACCCTGTAAACCCATCCGGTGGAAAGGCATCGTTTGTCTTCTATGCTGACCGGATACATCCAGGGTATCCGTTGCTTCGATTGACTCCACCCTACCCTCCGCATTGAATTCAGCTTCGGCAACAAAAGAACTGCATGGCGTGCCATGTGGAATCTTTTCCGTATCCAGAGCTAAAACAAACATCGTGGAAGGATAAGCCAGCATTTTAATACCATCCTCGCCCGGAATATTGTGTTTTTTAAGATATTCATGCACCCCGCCGGCAAGAAGAATATCCAAGGAGTGCCTAAAGCCGAGGCCAAAGGACTGGGTAGGCACATTCACCGATTCCTGGATATTCAAATCAGGGATAAACTGCCGGATCAACCGCCTAACCAGCGCCACATTCTGGGAATCCGAAAAATGCGTGATCAGAGAACCTCTGTGCTTGCGGTAACTTACCGCGATGAGCGCACTGCGTTGAGCCTCTCCCGGCCAGTGCCTGCGGGAACCAAAGTTAAAAGATAAACGCGTGCTTCTTCTGCCTTTAGAGCCACACCTGCTCTTCACTCCTTCTGTATACTCATAATCTGTGCCCAGAGCGTGATTCTCACTTACTGCCTGCTCTATAGTCTCTATGTTACCCAATCTTTCTACTTTTAAATGGATTGCTTCAAGATACCTTGGATCAAGGTCCCTATTGTGGGTAAAGATGACCGCGATTATGTCAAGTTCAGAATTAACCTCTTGGCCTTCGGTAACGATAATACCGGCTTTGTCTTCCGCGGTGCCGGAGAAAGTAGTATAATCAACAAAAATTACTTCTTCTTCGCTAAACTGTTCACGATCGATATCGAATTTTACCACGCGGGCGTGAACTAAACCGGGTTTTAAATCCCCAACTGTAATAAGATGCCCAAACCAGGCGTATCTTCCGGTAACGATATCCAGGGTCTTTTTCAGCATACTAAATACGCTTCCCTCACCGCCGATTACCCGCTTTTCTTTAGGGCTTAGACCGAAATCCCTTTGCAATAATGCCTTTACTTTATCGATCGCCATAGTTAGAGAAGTACGGTGGTAACCGATAAAAGGATGGCAATCTGCAGGTATACCAAACTCCTTATCGCGTTCAAGCCGGTAGAATTCAATCAGCCCCTCCCTAACAAAAGGAGACATTCTATCCGGTCGGTATGTGCGCTTAACCGCTGCCCTAACCCCTTTACTTACCACAATACTGGTTAAATCGCCTCTGGCGGCTTGACCCGGTTGGATCCTACCAAGATTAAACTGCTGCATATCCGGCTCGTAACGTATACTGGCATTGGCGTAAGTCGGGGATTCCCAAACAAAACCAAAAGGATCAATAGTCGGCGTAAGATGTCCGATGCCTTTATCAAAATATGTTTGTGGGAAAATATCCCATGGCATCGGTATAAATCTGCCTCCCACATTTTCAAATGCATCACCCGGATCGATAACAACATTTCTCGCCTGCTTCTGCCTAATGACCCGCAGCAGCCTTCTGACATCCCTCTCAGATAACCTGGAGGTCACATCGCAATAATCGTAACGCAAATCCAGCCTAGACAATCCCAACTCCTCAACCAGCTGCACCATTCTTAATACATCATAGTAGTTATCCGCCGTAACCAAGGCATGCGCGATCAGTTCCGGCCGCCTATTTATTACTGTTTTACTAAACTCCCTTATATTCTTCACTACCCTAGCGAATACTTCGGTGCTGGTTTGGGTAATCCGGGCATACTCTACTGCATCGGCAGCTTCCAGGCTAAACCTGATTCTGCTGCACTTCCTTAAAACTTCATAAATATCCGGATGAAGCTTAGGATCCAACAAAACACCGTTAGTGTAAAGGTAAATGTTCAGGTTCCTTGCTGAAGCAGCCTCAATGGCGGCTTTTACCGCCGGCCAGTCTGTCAGTGGCTCGGCCCCTCCGGAGATAAATACTGTCTTGCCTCCGGCATCAGCGAATTCATTAATGATAATCACATAGTCGGCCGGGGTAAGCTTGACCGTCTTAGCCAGCCTTTCGCGGTAATAGTGATTCCTTGCTTCTCCGTTAACACGCTTGTAGCAAAAAACGCAATTAGAGGTACAGGAAACTCCGATATGTAGTTCTAAACCCGTGCCATGGTATTCATTGGTTTCACCCAGCGCCAGAGCCCGCACCGCAGGATCGCCCAAAAATCCTTTAATATTATCAATATAGTTATTTACCGGAGAATAGCTTAAGGCAAACATTTGCAGAAATTCGCTTTGCTGGATAAAATAGTAGATCGCTATTAAATCTTCTCTTTCAGATTCAATCTCAGCTTTAGTAATTACCTCTCCCCCAGCTACCGAGACAACCGAAGGCCGATCCAGGCGATAATAGAAGTGGTCACGTTTTTTCTGCTCGCGGGCCAAAATAGTACAAATTTCCTCGGCGCTGCTCCAGGGCCTAAAGAACAGCTCCCGATAAACAATCTCTAGCTTCCAGCTTAAGTAATCTGAACTGATAAATATCTTCTCCCGGATGGATTCGGCAAACGGACTGCCGAGCGGATTAAGCATGTAATCGTAAAATAAGGCCTCTTTCAGCGGCCGCTCCACAGCCATGATGAAGGCTCTTCTGGCCGGATAACGTTTTTCTACCCACAACTCTAGATCGCGTGGATCTGTATATTGAGGCGCATCCGGTGCCCAGTCTTTTTGATGGCGATACTTAGGATCGGCTTGCCCCCAGCTCTTAAGGGAAATCTCAAATAAATACTGCTTTTTACCGACAAAATACAGACGCCCGTCAGTAGTATAAATAAATCTTACCGGTGATTTTCTAAGTTGCATTATCCTTTCAAAGCCGTTAATATCAATGTAATCATCGAAAAGACAGACCACTAAAGCCGGTATGTAAAAAAGTTCTCGCTTTAGTTTACTGCTCAGCTTACTATCCAATTCCCTGGCCATGTTCTCAATGATCTGGTATTTCCCGCCGTAAATATTATCCCCCGTTTCTTCATACCTTCTGCCGATATTTTGCGCGACCTCTCTCTTTAAAGCCTTAGTTACCCTTAGCATAACTATACCATTGCGCAGCTCTCCTTCTACCTTATAACTGCTTACTCCGTAAACCACAACATCTCCCGGTTTGGCCGCTAAAATCGCCAGTAAAGCCGCGAAATTTTCCTCTCCTTCAATAAATATACTACTATATGGCTTGGCCTTCTTAATGGCTCTCCACAAGTCTACAGTCAGAAATCCGTCCGGATTAACTGCTATATAATCTGCCGTTAATTCCGTGTGTTCAGGAATCATCTCATTGCCGCTTTTGCCGTCATATATTTGCAGATACGGTTTAATACCCGCTTTTTCTAATGAAAGCGAAATAATATCTCCTACCGCATAAATCCTGCTATTCGCTTGCAACGGGATTATTTGTCCGATCCCACCGGCCCTTTCGATATCCGCTGGGCCATAGAAATTACCAGCCGTGTGCACGCTATAATCTCTCCTGGCCGCGGGCTTGAGCCTAAGATCAGAAGTAACCTCGAATACTGGCTTAAATGTTACCAAATCTTCCTCGTATACACTCATACCTATCTCATCGATAACCTCTTTACTCTCCACGTTGATAAGGTATAGAGTATTATTCCTACCAATAAAATACAACTTTCCTTCCATAATCTTAAATACGACAGGACACCCTCTTTTATTAAGCTCTGCTATGAATTTCTTATAGACCGCTGTTCTCTTTCTGTCTTTACTACCTATCATCCTATCCAAAAGTTCTGGTAAATATGTAACCTTAAAAAAAGATTCTTTCCCTAATGCCCGGTATAATTTCGGCCGCAAATTTGGATTACATAGATGGTAATCCGGCAGGAGCGGATTATCTTTTAATCCGAATAATTGCATTATGCCGTACAACACAACAGATCCAATACCCATCGCTACCCAGATATAGGCGAGAAGAAAGATTCCAAGAACAGAAAATATAATTACAGCTACGATTGGGTTTTTATCCGCTGTGCTGTTGTTTATTAGCATATCGCCATAGGGCACACTTAATAATGCGAAGGAAAATAGTGGTG
>JAGVOR010000013.1 GCA_020052635.1 Candidatus Omnitrophota bacterium | reverse complement strand
ATGTGAGCTGTCCGGTGTTTGACGGGGCCAAGGAAGAAGAGATTAAGGAATTGCTCAAGAAGGCTCAGCTTCCTGAGGATGGCAAAATTGTTTTATACGATGGTTATTCGGGCGAACCTTTTGACCAGAGGGTGACCGTCGGGTATATGTATATTTTAAAGCTTATCCACCTGGTCGATGAAAAGATTCACGCCCGTTCGATCGGTCCGTATTCTCTGGTTACCCAGCAGCCCTTAGGCGGTAAAGCCCAGTTCGGCGGACAGCGTTTGGGGGAGATGGAAGTTTGGGCGCTGGAGGCATATGGCGCGGCATTTACTTTGCAAGAGATGCTTACCGTCAAGAGCGATGATGTCAGCGGCAGGACGCGTATTTATGAAGCGATTGTTAAAGGCGAACAGCGTTTAACGCACGGGACTCCGGAATCGTTTAATGTTTTAATCAAAGAACTCCAAGGCTTGTGCCTTGATATCAGGACAGAAAAGGCTAAATAATGGAAGAGATCGTATCTTTTGACAGTATTTCGATTAAAATTGCCTCACCCCAGGTAATTAAATCCTGGTCCAAGGGTGATGTTAAAAAAGCCGAAACCATTAATTACCGTACCCTTAAACCGGAAAAAGACGGCTTGTTTTGCGAAAAGATCTTTGGCCCGGTGCGCGATTGGGAATGTAACTGCGGAAAATATAAAGGTATAAAATTCAAAGGGATCACCTGTGACCGCTGCGGCGTGACGGTTGACCGTTCAAGCGTGCGCCGGGAGCGCATGGGGCATATTGACCTGGCTACGCCAGTGACCCATATCTGGTTTTTTAAAGCCGTGCCCTCCAGGATGAGTGCGCTTTTAGATATCGGCCTGCGGGATTTAGAGCGGATTATTTATTATGAGGAATACGTCGTGGTTGATCCCGGTTCGACTCCCCTGAAGAAAAAAGAGCTTCTGACGGATGAACAGTATCAGGAGGCCTTGAGTAAATACGGATCGAATTTTAAAGCTAAGATCGGAGCGGAAGCGATCAGCGACCTGCTTAAAGAGTTGGATTTGGATGTCGTTTGCCGTAAGCTTAGAAAAGACCTGGAAAAATCCAAGGATGTTTTAAACAACCGCAAAGCGATCAAGAGCTTAAAGATTGTGGAAGATTTTAAAAAGAGCGGTAATAAGCCGGAATGGATGATCTTAGAGATCGTCCCGGTTATTCCTCCGGATTTACGGCCTTTAGTTCCTTTAGAGGGCGGCCGCTTTGCTACCAGTGACCTCAATGATTTATACCGCCGGGTGATTAACCGGAATAACCGCTTAAAAAAATTGATGGAGTTAAGCGCTCCGGAGATTATTATTCGTAATGAAAAGCGGATGCTGCAGGAGGCGGTGGACGCACTTTTAGATAACGGCCGTCACGGTAAGCCCGTCAACGGCGCCAATAACCGCCCCTTAAAATCATTATCCGATATGCTTAAGGGAAAACAGGGCCGTTTCCGGCAGAACCTTTTAGGAAAACGCGTTGATTATTCCGGCCGTTCGGTAATCGTCGTCGGTCCGGAGTTAAAACTTCATGAATGCGGCCTGCCTAAACAGATGGCTTTAGAGCTGTTTGAACCATTCATTATTAAAAAATTAAGAGAAAAAGGGTTTGTGCATACGATCAAAGGCGCCCGCCGTATGGTTGAGCGCGGCAAAATCGAGGTTTGGGATATTTTGGATGAAGTAATTAAAGACCATCCGATTATGCTGAACCGCGCCCCGACCCTGCACCGTTTAGGGATCCAGGCCTTCCAGCCGTTATTGATCGAAGGAAAATCCATTAAGATCCATCCTTTGGTTTGTACCGCTTTTAACGCTGATTTTGACGGCGACCAGATGGCCGTCCATGTTCCGTTATCCCTTGAATCGCAATTAGAAACTAAAGTGTTGATCATGGCGATCAATAATATATTCTCTCCGGCAGACGGCCGTCCGGTAATTTCCCCTACTCAGGATATTATTCTCGGGGTGGCTTATTTAAGCCGCGAGAAAGCCGGCGCGCGCGGCGAAGGAATGTCTTTTGCCTCCAGCGATGAGGTTTTGATTGCCTATGATGATAAAGCGGTAGAATTGCATGCTAAAATTAAACTGCGAAGCAATAGCCTCTATGATTTTGACCAGAAAAAAGCGATTTATCAGAGCCAGACGATTACTACTACCGTTGGCCGGGTAATCTTTAACCAGGTATTGCCGGCAGAGTTCGGGTATGTTAATTGCGATTTAAAGAAAAGCAAAGTGAGCGATGTAGTGGTGAGTTGTTACCGCAGGTTTGGCCATACTACAACGATCAAGCTTTTGGACGATATTAAAAGATTGGGTTTTGAAATGGGTACTTTAGGCGGTATTTCCATCGGGATCGATGATATGACCGTGCCGCAAGCTAAACCGCAGGTTTTAAAGGAGTCGAAAGAAGAGGTCGCGAAAGTCGAGGATCAATACCGTAAAGGTATTATTACCGATAGCGAGCGGAAATCCAAGGTCATTGATATCTGGACGCATGCCACCGATAATATTTCGGACCTTTTGTTTAAAGGTATGGATTCTTTCAATCCTATCTTTATGATGGCTGATTCCGGCGCCCGGGGCAGCCGCTTGCAGGTTAGGCAGCTTGCCGGTATGCGCGGGTTGATGGCTAAGCCCAGCGGTGAAACTATCGAAAATCCCATCACTGCCAATTTCCGGGAAGGTCTGAATGTTTTGGAATATTTTATTTCTACGCACGGCGCACGAAAAGGTCTTGCCGATACGGCCCTTAAGACCGCGGACGCAGGTTATTTAACCCGCCGCCTGGTGGATGTTGCCCAGGAGGTGATTGTTTGCGAAGATGATTGCGGTACCTTAAACGGCATAACCGTTTCGGCGATTATCGAGGGGGATGAAGAAGTCGTCGGCTTAAAGGACCGGATTATCGGAAGAGTAGCTTTGGATAATGTGGTCGATATTATTACGGATGAGGTAATTATCGAGCAGGGTTCCGAGATTACCGAAGAAAAGACCGATCAAATCGAGAAATTAGGGATTGAAAAAATCCGCATCCGCTCTGTCTTGACTTGCGAAAGCGGCAGAGGCGTTTGTGCCAAATGCTACGGCCGTAATCTTTCTACCGGCAGGATAGTGGAATTAGGAGAAGCGGTGGGGGTGGTCGCGGCACAGAGTATCGGAGAACCCGGTACGCAGTTAACCATGAGAACTTTCCATATCGGCGGTACCGCCTCCCGAACTATCGAACAGTCGTTTATCAAATCCAAGAATGAAGGTTTTCTTAAATATCACGGTTTAAGGGTTACTTTAAAGAATAAGGAACACGTGGTTTTAAATCGCAACGGAGCAATCAGTATTAATGATGCACAAGGCCGGGAATTTGAACGTTATTCTATTCCCCAAGGCGCTTTTATTTCCTTTGCCGACGGAAGCGAAGTTAAAAAAGGCGTCTCATTAGTGCACTGGGATCCCTATACCCTGCCTGTTCTTACCGAAGTTGCAGGATTGGTACGTTTTGAGGATTTGCGCGAAAATATTACTATGCGTGAGGAGGTTAATCCGGTAACGAAATTAACCGAGCGCGTGGTGGTTGAGCATAAGCCCGAATATCACCCGCAGGTGGTTATTCTGGATGAGAAAAAAGAAGTTTTAGGTATTTATCCGATCCCTATCGGCGCCCATATTATTGTTAGAGATGGCGAGCAGATCGGGGGCGGCGACCTTTTAGCCAAGATCCCGCGGACGGTGGTAAAGACCCGCGATATTACCGGAGGTTTGCCCAGGGTGGCTGAGCTTTTTGAAGCTAGAAGGCCTAAAGATCCGGCGGTGATCAGCGAAATCGACGGATTTGTTGAGTTTGGTGAGACCAAGAAAAATCAAAGGGTGATTATCGTTAAGTCGGCTACCGGGATGGCCAGGGAGTATATTATCCCGCACGGTAAGCATCCGAATGTTTACAAGGGGGATAAGGTTGCTGCCGGCCAGCAGCTTACCGATGGCCCGGTGGTCTTACAGGATATTCTAAGCGTTTGCGGAGATAAGGTCCTGCAGGAGTATTTGGTGAATGAGGTGCAGGAGGTTTATCGTTTACAGGGGGTAAGGATTAACGATAAACATATCGAGGTGATTATCCGCCAGATGCTTAAAAAAGTAAGGGTTGAGGATCCCGGTGATACGGATTTCTTGGCCACCCAGCAGGTGGATAAGTGGGTTTTCCAAAAAGAGAACACCCGGGTAATTAAGAAGGGCGGCAAGCCCGCGCAAGCTACACCTTTGCTGTTAGGGATTACCAAGGCTTCGCTGACTACCGAGAGCTTTATTTCTGCTGCTTCTTTTCAGGAAACAACCCGCGTTTTAACCGAAGCAGCAACCAGCGGTAAGCGCGATGAATTATTCGGTTTGAAAGAAAATGTTATCGTGGGGCACTTAATTCCGGCCGGTACCGGTTTTAAATCCCATCGCGAGATTGATGTTGTCAAGACGGTTAGTCAGGATAACCCGGAAAAGAAAGAAGAAAAGGAATAATCTATGCCCACAATTGCTCAATTAATCAGACACGGTAGAGTTTCCAAGAAAAAGAAAAGTAAATCTCCGGCGCTCAGGAGCTGTCCGCAAAGAAGAGGGGTATGTCTTCAAGTGCGTACAATGACTCCGAAAAAACCTAACTCAGCTTTACGTAAAATCGCCAGGGTTAGGTTAACGACGGGCTTGGAGGTTACCGCTTATATCCCCGGGGAAGGGCATAATTTGCAGGAGCACTCGATTGTTTTGGTTAGAGGCGGGAGGGTTAAAGATTTACCAGGTGTGCGTTACCATATTGTTCGGGGATCGCTCGATGCCTCCGGGGTAAACGCCCGCAGAAGAGGCCGTTCCAAATACGGAGCCAAAAGACCCAAAGAAGGCGGGAAATAATCTAATCTGCCCTTAATTGGGCGACAAGGAGTATCAAAGCATGAGAAGAAGAAAAGCGCAGGAAAAAGTTATTTTAGCGGATCCTAAATACAACAGTAAAATCATTGCCAAATTCATGAATATGGTGATGGTTGACGGTAAAAAAGCAGTTGCCGAGAAATTAGTCTACAGCGCTTTTGATATTGTGCTTAAAGCTTTAAATGAACAGGATATCGTAAAAGTATTTTATAAAGCCCTGGATAATGCCCGGCCGCGCCTGGAAGTGAAACCCCGCAGGGTGGGGGGAGCGACTTATCAGGTTCCGATTGAGGTTAGGCAGGAACGCGGTACTTCGATTGCCCTGCGTTGGATCAGGGATTTTGCCCAGAATCGAAAAGGCAAGCCGATGCAGGAAAAGCTGGCCGATGAAATTATCGCCGCTTATAAGGGTGAAGGATCGGCAATCAAAAAGAGGGATGATACGCATAAGATGGCTGAGTCCAACAAAGCTTATGCGCATTTCAGGTGGTAACATGAGAAAGATACCGTTAGAGCAAATCAGGAATATCGGGATTATCGCGCACATCGATGCGGGTAAAACCACCACCAGTGAGCGTATTTTATTTTATACCGGTAGAAATTATAAGATCGGAGAGGTTCATGATGGCGCCGCAACCATGGATTGGATGGTTCAGGAGCAGGAAAGAGGTATTACCATTACATCTGCTGCGACTACCTGTAAGTGGAAGGACATTACCATCAACCTGATTGATACTCCTGGCCACGTTGATTTTACGATTGAAGTCGAACGTTCCTTGAAGGTTTTGGACGGGGCAGTAGTTGTATTTTGCAGTGTGGGTGGAGTGCAGCCTCAATCAGAAACTGTTTGGCGTCAGGCCGACCGCTATAAGGTTCCGCGTTTGGCTTTTGTGAATAAAATGGACCGCACCGGAGCGGATTTCTACGGCGTGGTAAATCAGATGCATCAAAGATTGGGCGGTAATGTCGCCCCTATTCAGCTGCCGGCGGGACGGGAAGCTAATTTCAGCGGCGTTGTGGATTTAGTTGAAAAGAAGCTTATTTATTATAAAGATGAATTAGGCAAAGAATTTGAAATTAAGGATCTTCCGGAGGATATGCTGGGAGATTTTGAAAAATACCGTCTGAACCTGGTGGAAAAAGTCGCCGAAGCCGATGATGCGATTATGGAGGATTATCTGGCGGGTAAAACCGTGACCAATGAGCAGTTAAAAGCCGCTATTCGCCGCAGTTGTATTACTAATAAATTTATCCCTGTTTTGTGCGGGACTTCTTTTAAAAACAAGGGGGTTCAACCGTTGCTGGACGCGGTTAAAGATTATTTACCTTCTCCGATTGATGTGCCGCCGGTCAAAGGTACTAATCCGGATACCGGTGAATTCGAAGAGGTCAAGGCCGATGATGATTCACCTTTTACCGCTTTATGTTTTAAAGTCGCTTCTGATCCTTTTGTCGGTAAAATTGAAAAGGGAATTTTATATGGCAGGGGAGCTTCAGATAACAAATCTGCTATTGCAACAATGGTTCATGGTGCCAGCATTATGAAAAAACTGGGAATCACTGAGAATTGCACTCTTTATGTTGTCGGTACTGTTATGGAGGAGAGTTGTGATGGTATGGCAATGCAGCACCTTCTAACCGAGACACTTCCGGATATTGAAGCAGTTGTTTTAGGTGAGTGCACTGATTTGAATATTTACAGAGGGCACAGGGGCAGAATGGAACTAAAAATTGATGTTAGTGGAGTTTCATGTCATGCCTCTGCTCCGGAACGCGGGGAAAATGCCATAT